>JAAYBA010000298.1 GCA_012719085.1 Planctomycetota bacterium | reverse complement strand
GAGCAACCGTCTGTTGATGCAGGTCGTTCAACCGAGCGGCGAGAGCGTTGACCGTTGCGACCAACTGCGACAGGGTCTCGTGCTGTTGCCGCAGTGTCTCAGACAGACGGGACGCATCGGCCTGAGCTCGTTCGGATTGCTCCCGATCGATTTCCACTGGCTCCGGCGCCGACGCGCACAGAGGTTCCTCGACGACATGAAATCTCGCCGCCGGTCTGGGAAGACGAATCGTCAGTGTGTCGGTCGGCATGCTATTCTTCCACAAACGTCAGCTCGCCGTTGCGGTTGAGTTCCCGCAGGGCGCCGACGATCCTGTCACGCGCCAGGCGGATCTCTTCTTTCTTCGGCGCCGACATCAGGGATGTTTCCTCGTTTACCATCGCCGCCGCACGTTCGGAGATGTTGGACTTGACCTTTTGGGCGATCTCCTCGGGGCTCTCGTGCAGCGCCAGCGCCAGTTGTCGCTCGTCGATGCCGCGTAGCGCCTGCTGGAGGGAGCGGTCACCGATCTGGGGAATGTCGTCCCAAATCACCATGAGGTTCATCACCTTCTCGGCGGCGTCGCTGTCTTTCTGCTGGATGGCCTCGAGGACTCCGTCGCGGACCTCCTTGTCCAGGTTTCGCACGATGACGGCGACCTTACGGAGCGATTCTTCAGGAGGCACCTGCCCGCCTGCGATTTGGTGCGTCGAGTCGAGACCCTCGATGCGCTTGCGCACCATCTGGGCAATGCTTGCCTTGGCCTCGGGCGTGACGCTTCCGATCGCCGTCATGCGGCTGATGGCGCTGACGCGCATGCCGTCGCCCAGCAGCCCGAGGACCTCCGAGCCCTTCTTGGCGGGCAATTCGGACAGGACCACCGCGACGGCCTGCGGATGCTCGGTTTCGAGCACGGTCGCCAGCTTCTGCTGGTCGGCCGAGCGGATCGTCATGAACGGATCGCGCTTCTGAAGAAGGGCCTCGATCTCCTCTTGAACGTGCTTGGCCTTGTCCTCGCCCACGGTGTTCTTGAGGATCTCACGCAGGAAGCTCTTGAACTGAAAGGTCGATTCGCTCTCCAGCGATCGGCAGAACTGCCGGGCGACCTCCGCGGTCGCCTTGGCGTTGCGATGGCCCGACGCGTCGAGATAGCTCAACTCCACGGCCAGTTCCTGGACCATTCGGGGGTCCACTCCTTTGAGCAGTTCGGCGGCAGTGGCCACGTCCAGACTGGTCAGGAGCAAAGCAGCTTTCTGTTTTCCCGTCAGTGCCACGGTGTTTTCGTCACTCCTTCTCTTCGATCCAGTTGAGGAACATCTCTCGGACCTGCTCGGGGTTGTTTCGCAAGGCGTGAGTGATCTGGCGTCGCAGCATGATCGGTTCCCCTGCCGGAGATCCCGGTGGCAGCAGGCCGGCGCTGACGCTGCCCCCTTCGGCCAACTGTTGCGCCTCGACGGCAGCGGCCACCGCCTTGCTCCGGGCGCGGCCGAAAATGCGGAAGACGAGCAAGGCACAGACGGCCATGATCCCCAGCGACAACTGACGCGCCAGCGCCAGGTAATGCGACCAGGCCACCGGTTCGTCCTCCATCGGTGATTCGCTCGGCGAGCGGAATCGTGTGTTGGCGACTTTGAGCGAGTCTGTATCCTTCAGGCCCAGCGCCGTGCGCACGATTTGCTCGACCTCGGCGATCTCCATGATCAGGGCCGGTTGTCCCCCTGGGGCGCCTTCCTCGGCGTCCGAGGCATGCAAATCGACCAGCACGGCCACTGAGAGCGAGCGAATTTCGCCGGGCACCACGACATGCTGCTTGATCGTCTTGCCCACCTGGTATTCCGTGACGATGGTCTCGTCCTTCTTCGTGCTGCCGGCGCCCGCCTGCTGGCCCGCAGCGCCACCGATCTCTGAGTTGTTGGTGATCTCCTCCTTTGTGGCGACCTTGGCCGACGGATCGTAGCTCTCAGTGACGGTGCTGACGCTGTTCATGTCGACGACGGCGCTGACGCGGACGGTGGCGCGGCCGGGACCGAGGACGATTGTGAGCATGTCTTCGGCCTTCTTGACCAGGCCCTGCTCGACGCGTTCCTTGTAGTCATGAACGGTCCCGGCGCCGGTGGCGAGCTTCGAGTCGTCCTGGCCCGAGAGGAGATTGCCCTGGCTGTCGATGACCGTGACATCCTGCGACTTGAGGCCCTTGACGCTTCCGGAGACCATGTGCGTGATGGCGGCGATATTGGTCCCGCTGAGGCGATAGCCGGGCTTCAATCGCAGGACGACGGAGGCGGAGGTCTGACCCTGCTCCGCGGCGAACAGACGCTGCTCCGGATTGACGATGTGGACCCTGGCGTGGGCGACGCCGTCGATCATCTGGATGCTCTTGGCCAGTTCATCCTGCAGGGCCCGGCTGAGATTGACGTTCTGGACGAACGGGCTGATGCCGATCTTCTCGTCGTCGAACAGCTTGTATCCGTTTTGTTCCCCGGCCGGCAGACCTTCCTTGGCCAGGTCCAGTCGAAGCTGGTAGACGTGTTCCTGGGGCACGTAGATGGTGGTGCCGCCGTCCCGCAGCAGGTACACGATTCCTTTCTCGGTGACCTTGTCGGTGATCTTGGCGGCTTCGCCCGGGGTCAGATCCTGGTAGAGCATCCGCATGTCGGGGCGGCGCGCCCACTGGACCAGCAGCGCCCCAATGATGGCCGAGGCCGCCAGGACGGCGACCAGCAATGCCCGCTGGATGAGGCTCACCTTTTGCCAGACGGCGGCGATTTTTTGCAGGATTTCCATCAGGCCTCTGAACCCGTGTTAGGACGGCCAGCCAAGAACATCACTGTCTCCGGCCGGGCCTAAATCGACATGTTCATCGTTTGCTTGTAGGCCTCGATGAGCTTGTTCCGAACGCCGACCAGGACCTTGAAGCTGACATCTGCCTTGGCGACGCTGGAGACAACGGCCGTGATATCGTTGTTCTTGCCTGTCAGAAGGTCTTCGATGGAGGCGTCGGAGGCCTGCTGGAGATCATCGACCTGACGGACGTATTTGTCCATGGCCTTGACCGCCTTGGAGAAATCGGCCTTCGTGCCGAGACCTTCGGTCTGCGACATGGGGGATTTGCCATTCGGCAAGATCGAACTGACGTTGGGATCGAACTGGATCATCGAGTTGTCCTTCCGTTACCGGAGCAGTTCCAATGTAGTCTCAACCATCTTCTGGTATCGCTTCAGAACGGCCGCATTGGCCTGATATGCCCGGGTGGCCGTCGACATGTTCATCATTTCGACGGGCAATTGGACGTTGGGCATGTTGACGTAGCCTGAGGCATCGGCCTTGGGATTGCCCGGATCGAAAATCCGCTCCAGCGAACTCATATCCTGGGCGACGTTGTTGATTGTGACGCCGGCGATCCCATCGTCGTCTTCATTGTCGGTGCCGAAAAGCACCTGGAGCCGGCGGTAGGCCTGGCCCTGTCCGTTATCGACGGTGCGGGCATTGGCGATGTTGGAGGAGATGACCTCCATCTGCGTGCTCTGGGCTCGCATGCCCGAGACGGCGATATCGACGGGACCGAATGTGTTGTTTATTCGCATAGTGGCGAATCCTTTCTTTCAATACGCCCCAGACGAATCGACGGCCGGGAGAGCGCAGGGCTCAACTGCCGACCCGAATCGCCGTTTCGATCTGGGTGAACCTCTTCTGGAGAAGCCGAACGTAAGCGGTATGACGCAACGAGTTCTTCAGGAGGTTTCCGACCTCGGCCTCCATGTTGACGTCATTGCCGTTGGGCCGGACCGGGGTGTTCCTGGGTTGATGGACCTCCGGCTCCACCTTGTCGAGGTCGACTGTGGTGGAAGAGGTCAGGGCCTTGGCCAGCAATTCGTCGAACTTGACATCGATTCGCCGATATCCCGGCGTCTCGATGTTGGCCATGTTGCTGGCGATCGTCCTTTGGCGAAGCCCTTCGGCTTTGAGCCCGGCCTCGAGCAGGTCCATGATGTTGTTCGACTGTGACATCTTATGCGTCCTTGCTGTGCGTACGAACATTCTGTGACGTGAACGTGCTGTGCAATAACCGTGCCAAGTCCCGATTCTCGGCCGAGTCGCCGCTGACGGCCCCCGGATCTGCTGGCGGGCGACGTCGAGAGGCCGTTCTTTCGTGTTCTCGGACCCTGCGGAGTGTGTCAGGATTCTATACGCGCGGTTGGGTAATTGGACGCGCGCGGCGCCGTCCGTGGGGGCGGCACCGTCGGCTGCCGGTCGCGGAAGGGATTTCCTCGCCGGCGGAACAATCGTCCGGCCGGCGGGAGGGGGATTGAAGAGGTCGTCTCTTTCTACGGCTGGGAAAAATCTGTAAACGGTTCGACAGAAGTAGGTTGCGCATCAGTGGCTACGATGGATTGCAGACTGGCATGCCGATTGCTACTCAGTGCATAGGTATTTGAGCACGACTTGAGGAATTGGTGTATGAGCAACGTAGCGATTGCGGTTGGCAACATGGCTGTGGCGACGTCAGTCGAGGCTCTGGTGGCCTGCCCGAAGGGTTCCCAATCCACGGGCAAGGGGGGCGGAAAGGCGTTCGCCGACGCCGAGCCCCTGGTGAAGCTCAGGGATGAACTCAGGTCTCATAAAAAGCCACTCGGCGATTCTGCTCAGTCGGAAGATGTTGCTCAGACGCAGCCCATCGAGAGTGAGGGTGAGCCTGCCGAATCTGCTCCACGCGATGAAGGCGATGCGCCACAATGGCAAGACCCAACGATCGACTCCGCAGTGGCACAGACGGCATCCGTTGCGGTCGTATTGCCTCTGGAAGAGAACGTCGTCGCAGTTGCACAGCCGGAGGTTGTCGGCACGCCTGTGGCTAAGGAAGCCCCGGACACAACGGCCATCGTGGATCATCAGCAGTCAAGCGAGACGCTGCCGGTGGTGTCGGATACAAGTGAGGTGCTCCCCCAGACACATCTGACCGCCACGGTTGAGCCGGGCGAGGCAGAGGGGGATTCCGCTTCGATTGCGGGCATCCCAACCGCAGGGCAAGATGGTGCAAAGGTCGCCGAACAGGTGCTCGTCGCAGATCAGACGGCCGGCACCCAGCCCAGTCGGGAGGGGCCACCGGCGACGGCCATGCCGGCGTCGGAAGGCCACAAGGCGCCTGTGGCAGATTCAGCACCGGCGACCGTCGAGGTGCAAACCGGCGGATCGGTGGAGACGCAGGCCAAGGTCGCGCCAGCGGCGACGCCGGCCGAGCCTCTTGTTGCGGCCGAGGCTCAGGTGGTCGCGAAAACGCAGCAGGCAGCGCCGCAACCAGCCCAGCCTCCGGCCGAAGGGCCAAAGGGACTCGACGCCGACACCCCGGCCGCAGCCGCTCGTGCAACAGTCTCATCCGAGGAAAGCACCGACACCGCAAGTCGGGACAACGGGCAGAGCCTCCCGCGACAGGCCGGCGACACCCCGCAGGCAGCCGCAACCATAGCCACGGCGGGGACCAAAGAAAAAGAAGCGGCGCCCCTGAATGCAACGGAGGCTTCACCGCCTTCCGCTGAGCCGGGCAGTTCATCGCAGTATGGTCTTACCGATGCCGTGGGGCGCATGGCGGCCCAGGTTTCGGGATCGGCTGGAGCCGAAACGGGATCGGTGCGGAGCGCCGTGCAGGACATCAGCGATCAGATTCTCAGTTCCATCCATGCCTCAATCGCTCGGGCCGACAAGCAGGTGCAGATTCGGCTTGACCCGCCCGAACTCGGCAGCGTCCTGGTGCGGGTACAGGAAACAGGCGATCAGATTCGTGGGATGATCGAGGTGGCCCGGGACGAGACGCGACGGGAGATCGAGCAGGCGCTGCCCCAGGTATTGAGGGGACTGCAGGAGGCCGGCGTTCAGGTGCGACGTCTGGAGGTTGTTGTTTCCGATCAACCTGACAGGGGTTTAGGTCGGGAGCAGTCCCAGCAGGACGCCTGGGCGCAACAGCAGCAGGAGTCGGCTCGGCAGGGATATCGTCCTCAATATCCCTCGGGCAGTTTCCGGTCGTCGACGGCCGACCTCGGATGGCTGCAACGAGGGCCATCGGCCGTTGGGGACGGACAGTCCGGCCTCGGCGAGGGTCCCTATGGCCGGATCAACATGCTGATGTAGACGAGAAGGGACCAGGGGCCTTACCGACCGACGGCTACAGGCGGCCGGGAGGGGCCGGGGATTGCGGAAGGATCGACCTTTCGAGTGTACCACTTGCGTCGGGCGATCTCGATGGATCGTGTGAACGAGTGCTTGAATCGCGTCAGGGAGAACCTCTCGGCGACGGTCCTTTGTGCCTGCCGGCCCATCAGGGCCGCAAGGTCCCGGTCTTCGAGGAGGATTCTGGCATAGTGCTGCAATTCCTTGGCGTCGTTGCTGAGAAATCCGCTGATGCCATGCCGGATGGGTGAGCTGGGGTGTCGGTTCCCGAGCACCGGCAGTCCGGCGGCCATGGCCTCGGCGCTGGCCATGTTGTGGCCTGCCTCAAGGAGTGGATCGGCCGTGTGGATATAGAAGCGGTGCGACTGGAGCGTCCTCTTCAGGTCGTCCCAGTCGCGGGCGGCCTGGACGCCCGGCAGGTCCGGGTTGTGTCCCACCAAGGTCACCGGAATCCCCTCGAAGGCCCTTTCGTGGAAGTCCCATCGCAGGATCTGCTGACGCGAGCGGATGAAGTTGCAGATGCGCAGGCCGCGAGCCATTTCTCCGGAGTAGGGCAGATAGGTGTTGGCATCGATACCAAAGTGGACGATGTCGTCGAAGAAGCCCCAGGATTCGCCCTTGAACATCGAGGTGGCGACGACGTGGGCCCCTACCAGTTCGACATACTTGTGGAGCATGTCCTTCAATTGGTTCGGGTCGCAAGTGGCGCCTTCTTCCCGGATACGCCCTTCCAGGGTATGGTGTAGCACGAGGATTCTTGGCTCCGGGCGGAGACGCGCATCGAGAAGGTCCGCGACATTGTGCGTGATGATGCAGTAGTAGTGCGTTGGTGACTGGATCGCCTCGGACAGGGTGACCAGACGCGCGTTGGCGGGCAGCGGACGCATGCGTTCGTCCCAACCCGAGTTGTACTTGCCCTTCAGGTCCACAATGATGTCCAGCCGATACCCCAGCACGCCGAGTTGGTAGACCCACGGTTCGTGGCAATTGAAGACCAGCAGGGCCTTGGCGTGCTTCGGTGTCGTTGTTTCCATCATGCGGTATACATTCCCGTGATCTTGCCTTGCGGGTTTCGGGCAAGGCCGGTTGCCAGAGGGACGCGGATGGCGCCGCCGTCCGGACGGCCCAGTCGCTCGAATGCCCGCTGCGCGCATCCCAACTCCAACATTATCGGCATCAGCGATAGTTTGCATGAAAAAACCCGTCCGACGCGACCGTCGATCGATTGGGAATCCGCCGAGGGCCAGGAGGATTGCAGGCAAACGGTGCGATCCGAGGATTCGCTCCCGTCAGGAAGAGGATTCTTGAACTTTTTCGTGAAGAATTGTGCCTGGGCCGGGCGACCGGTCCGGCGATATCAGTGCCGCCAGCCGGGGTTTTAGGGGTCTGGGCGCTTTTGTGCCACTTCCGGAGCCTTCGCTGCCTTAAGTCCTTGTGACTTTGGACGATAATGACCAGTGAATGTCGAAAGACTGTGAGTGGATGTGTTGATAAGCGAGCAAACGAATAGGGGCCAAATTGGGGTCTTTGTCAAAAAGGAGATGGAAACATGTTAGCAATCAAGAACAACCTTATGGCCGCGAACGCCGCCCGGTATCTGGGGATGAGCTACGACAACCTGGCCACATCCGTGGAGAGGCTGTCGTCTGGTCTTCGCATCAACAGCGCCAGCGACGATGCAGCCGGCATGGCCGTCCGCGAGTTGATGCGGGCCAACATCGCGGTCTTGCAGCAGGGTGCCCGTAACGCCCAGGACGGCGTGAGCCTGCTGCAGACTATGGAAGGTGCTCTGCAGACCATCGATAACCTGATGGTGCGTATGCAGCAGCTTGCCGAGCAGGCCGCCACGGGCTCGTACTCGTCGGCCCAGCGGGTCATCATGGACAACGAGTTCTCCGAGATGGCCGACGAAATCACCCGTATCGCCGGGGCGACCGATTTCAACGGTATCAAGATGCTCAACAACTCGGCGACGGTATCGATCCACTTCGGCAACGAGACCGACAAGATCGACATCAAGGGCGACAATCTGGATGCCTCGTCCCTGGGGCTGACGGCTCTGTCGATCACTACGGCCGGCAGCGCGCGATCCGCTTTGACCGCGCTCAACAGCGCGATCAACGCCAAGGACACCGCGCGGGCCAAGTTCGGGTATATGATCAACCGTCTGGAATCCACCGGCGAGGTGCTCGGGATTCAGGCCGAGAACCTGATGACCGCCGAGTCGCGCATCTCGGACGTCGACGTGGCCACGGAAATGGCGACGCTGACCCGGAACCAGGTGCTGTCGCAGGCCGGTGCCTCGATGCTGGCGCAGGCCAACTCGATCCCGCAGATGGCCCTGACGCTGCTGAGGTAATCCTCTCGGCAGTCGCATCACATAGCGCATAGAGGGAGATGGCTGATGAGGATGTCAGCCATCTCCCTATCCATGAGAATCTCTGTCGGGCCCGTCTGCCTCTTGGGCCTCATCTGGCAGTGAACCCGCTGCCTCCAGGGACCCGGAGGCCGACGTCTTTGACGAGGACATTACCATGAACGGAATCGCTGCATATCAGGAAGCTGCCGTCGGCACGCAGAGCAAGGGCCGCTTGATCGTTATGCTGTACGACGGGGCGATCAAGTTCCTCAAACTGGCCATCCGGGAGCTGGAGGCGCAGAACTACGCGGCCAAGGGGCAGTACATCAATCGCGCGCAGGACATCATCAACGAACTCAACGCGGTGCTGGATATGGAAGCGGGTGGGGAGATCGCCGAGAACCTGCGCAAGCTCTATGTGTTCATGGGGCGGCGTCTGAGTCAGGCGAACACGCAGCGCGATCCCCAGATGATCCGGGAAGTCATCGCATTGCTCGAAGAGTTGAATCTCAGTTGGAAGGCCATCACGGGATAGACTCGGCGCCTGCCGGTGTCACTACGCGCGATCTCCGTGTTGTCCCCGTCGGCGACGGGCACGCTCAGAAGTCGCGGATCAACTGGACCTGGACGATGTGGTTGTCGGTGTAGCCCGCGCCTTTGCCGTCCTCATATCGATAGCCGGCCGCGATCCGCCAGTTTGGCCAGGCGAATGTGGTCAGATCGCATTGCACGATGTCCATGGATGGGTGATCGTTGTTTGACAGATCGTGCGTCAGGCGGTCGTATGACAGATCGATGGCGACGTCGTTCGTCAGATAGTGCGACAGTTGCACGAAGACACTTCGCGAATCGGTCCCCATGAAGTGGCCCATCACCCGACTTTTGTAGGTGTATCCCGACTGGTAAATGCCGTGTCCATAGAAGACGTTCGGTTTGCCGGAGACGTGATTGTCGGCGTATTCGACACGCAGATCGGTTCGTCCCGTCTTGAAAAGGTCGTTTAACTGAATCCCGCCGAGGGCGCCCCAGTTGCTGGGCATTCCGCCGGCCTCGTCTTCTCCGGCGGCGTCCACGTAGAGCTTGACGGAACGCAGCGGAAGGCCGCCACAGTAGGGGATATCGGCCAGAGGCAGTAGCACGGCCGTGTCAAAGCCGGCGATCTGGTTGTCCTTTTCCTGATTGCTCATGGCCAGCATCAGCTTGCCGTAATCGAACAGGCCCACACTCGACATCCCTCGTCCACCGAACATGAACACGCGGGAGAACCCCACCTCCCAGACGGGCAGGGGTTTGAAATTCAGACGGACGCCCGACAGACGCGCATTGGGAACGTAGCGGTCCTCCTCTAACTCGCCCAGAAACCACTGGGCCCGGAACAGTCCCAGGTGACGAAAGACCCAAGGCAACTGCATGGGTTGCGGGTTGGTCACCTTGATCATCGTCAGCGGTTGGGCGTTGTTGCTCATGAGGATCGAGCCGCGATACCCGGGACCCCACCAGAGGGAATCCTTTCCAACCTGCACCTCGAACGGCCCGCCCTGCACTTTGCCGTATCCCTCGATCAGCCGGACGCTGCCGTCGGAATCGGCTGAGGCGATGCGAAACTCGGGGTGCAGGTAGAACGCGGCATGCTCCCAGAGCCCGATGCGCGAGGCGAAGCCGGCCCGATAGTTGGAGCCCGATCGAAAGGTATCGCCCCGGATGTTCTCCAGATCGGGCCTGCGGTCCGCATGGAGAAACCGGATATACGGGTCCTCCACGGGTTTGACGAACGTATCGCCGTGCGTGCCGTCAAGCACGCCGATCCGGACCAGATCCCCTTTGAATTCATCCGTGAGTCGGTCGAGGATGCTTGAAAGCACCTCCGGGGGATCGTCCATACGTCGGAGCTTGGGCATGGCCTGTGCGATGTGCCGGGCCATCTCGATGCGCGATATGGGTTTGACGGTCAGCATGGCGCTGTCGATCAGGCCATAGGCGGCCAGTTTATCGACCGCCGAATAGCTCCAATGATCGAGGGGGACATTGGTCGATACGAGGGCCGGACACGGCAGTGCCGGCAGAGCGATCAAGATGAGAGACGCCGCAATCCTTCGCATGGCCTCAGTCAATACTGTCGTTCGAGCGAATCCTTGCTACAGCGGACGCAAACATAGGGTATCCGGCGGGAACCGTCAAGGCGAATGTCTGAGCGGGATAACCGACAAATCTCTCAAACAAGTGAAGATTTGCGGGGTTGTTGTCCGATAAATGCCATGGAGCCAGTGTTGTCTCGGTTGCGATGCGCGCCGCGACACCATCTGCGATTGTGGAACGGTCTTGACGCCGGCGATTCGCCCCGTACCATCGGGGGGCATTCAGCGCGACGGTGGATGGGTGAGTTCGGTAGAACGCGTCCACGAACGCTTTTCGCAACGTCCGGCCATCGCAAAGACGGGGGGCCGGAAGGCCCCGACATGGTGGTCGGGCGGTCATGATGTATTGAGGAGTCTGGAATGGAATCCGGTGAGGCCTTGTCCCGGAGTGGATTGACAGATCGAACGCTCGCCGGCGTCGCCGTCCTGTGTCGAACGCCGAACAAGGCGCCGGTCCGATCGTTTGCCGCGGGGCGGCTCTGGGCCTTGACGCTGACGGCGCTGGGATGGTGTGTTCTGGCCGGTGGGTCTGCCGGGGCCCAGCAAGTCCCTCGTTCGGCTGAACCGAGCCCGCCCGCCGAGCGAATCCTGTCCGACATGAGCAGGGTCGATGCGCGGCAGGCGTCCGATTTGCTGAGGAAGCCGTTGCCGACGCAGCCGGAATCGGTGCCGTCTGAGCCCAATGATCTCGAGGAGCCCCCAGCGACGGATCCGCCCACTGAGCGCGAGCCGTCGGCGATGGAGCGACTGATCGCCGGCGAGATCGACCCAAACGTCTCCACGCAACTGAAGCAGTTCGGATACGATGTCTTCGAACGACCCGTCTCCACCTTCGCTCCGGTCAGCGACATACCCGTCGGGCCGGACTACGTGATTGGGCCCGGCGACAGCTTCAGCGTGACGCTGTGGGGCCGGGTCGATGCCCAGTTCGTCCTCCAGGTCGACCGCAACGGCCAGATCGTCGTGCCCCAGGTCGGGGCGCTGAGGGTCTGGGGAATGACGTTCAGCGAGCTCGAAAGCTATCTCCAGCACGAACTGGCCCGCAAGTACACGGACTTCCGCATGTCGATCGCGATGGATCGACTCCGCGTGATTCGCGTCTTCGTCGTCGGAGAGGCGGCCACGCCGGGCAGCTATACGGTCAGCTCATTGTCCACCGTGATCCATGCCCTGGTCGCTGCGGGGGGGCCGTCCAGAAATGGCAGTCTGAGGACGATCCAGTTGCGGCGTAGTGGAAGCGAGCCGACGACGATCGATCTGTACGATTTCCTGCAGGGCGGGGACCGCAGCACGGACGTGCGACTCCAAAATGGGGACACGATCTTCATTCCATTGATCGGCTCCATTGCCGGTGTGGCCGGCAACGTCAAGCGTCCGGCGATCTACGAGATGGCCGGGCCCACGACGCTGGGCCAGGTTCTTGATCTGGCCGGGGGAGTGACCTTCGCCGGCTGGCTTCAGCGCGTGCAGGTGGAACGGGTCGAGAACCACCGCAGGAGGATCGTAGTGGACTTCAATCTCGCCGACGCGGCCGGCGGTCCGGACAGGCAACAAGCCCTGGACACGATGGTCCGCGACGGCGACGTCGTCAAAGTCTTCCCGGTAGCCGTCCGCGAGCGGGATGTTGTCTATCTTGAAGGACACGTCGAGCGGCCGGGCAAGTACGAATGGAAGCCCGGCATGCGTCTTGGCGATGTCGTCTCGTCATACGACGTCATCCAGCCTCAGCCGAACGTCGATTACGGTCAGATCGAGCGCCTCCTTCCCCCGGATCTGCATCCGACGTTCCTGCCATTTCACCCCGGCAGACTGCTGGCAGGCGACCCGGCGGAGAATATCGAACTGGCCGAGTTCGACACGATTCGCATCTTCCGTTGGGACGAGAGGAACTACCAGACTGTCACGATCACGGGCATGGTATTCGACCCGAATCAGTACCGGCTGGCGCCGGATATGCGCGTCAGGGATCTGGTCGATGCCGCCGGCGGTCTGAAGAAGGATGCGTATCACCGCGCGGCCGAGGTCACTCGCAGGCACATCAGCCAGGATGGTGTCAGCACGGAGAAGATCGACATCCACCTGGAGAAGGCCCTGGCCGGCGACCCCGAACATAATATTCTGCTGTCCGATCGTGACACGCTGGTCGTACGGCCCGTTCCGGAACTCGACTTCGATCGGATGGTGGAGATCCTTGGAGAGGTGCGTTTCCCCGGCCGCTACCCGATTCGGCGGGGCGAGACCCTCAGCGCACTCATCGAGCGGGCCGGTGGCTATACGGAGCAGGCCTATCTCAGAGGCGCCGTCTTCACGCGCGAAAGCGCCAGGGAAACCCAGCGTCGACGACTGGAGCAGATGATTCGTCAACTGGAAGAGTCCATGTTCGGCGGCGCCGAGCAGGCCATGGGCTCGGCGCTCGATGCCGAGACGATCAGAGGCCAGCAGGCGGCGCTCGATGCCAAGAAGGAATTGCTCGCCAGACTTCGGGCGAGCGAGATCACCGGACGCGTCGTCGTGAAACTGGCCGCGTTGGAGCAGTTTCGCGGAACACGGTACGATCTGGAACTGGAGGATGGAGACGAACTGGTCGTTCCCCGGACGCCGGGGGTCGTGCACGTCGTCGGCGAGGTGTTCAACGAGACCTCGCTGCTGTACGAGGCCGAAGGCACGGTCAACTACTATCTCCGGCGGGTCGGCGGGATGACCAGGGACGCCGACACCAAGCAGGTGAGCATCATCAAGGCCGACGGTTCCGTCATCAGCAGGCAGCAGAATCGCGGCAAGCTCGTTTCCTGGGACAATGAATTCAACCAGTGGTCTTTCGGTAACTTCATGGACGTCGAGCTGGACCCAGGCGATACGATCGTCGTGCCCAGAAGGCTCGACCGTTACTTCTGGCTCAAGACCACCAAGGACATCACGCAGATCGTCTTCCAGATCGCCGTTGCCGCCGGCGTGGTGTTCGCGATTTAGCCGATTGAGGAAAGGACGCCCACATTGGCTCCACAGCAGCAAAACCAAAGTGGCTTGCCCCCACAGGGCCCCGGACAGGTTGGCGTTGAAGAGATCGACCTGTTCGACTACCTGCTGGTGATCTGGCGGCATCGCTGGATGATTGTGCTGCTGTCGTTTACGGCGATGGCGGCAACGGTAGGCATGATGCTGTTGCAGCCGCGTCGCTATCAGGCCAGCGCCACGATCGTTCCGCCGATGCAGGTGCTGCAGAAGCAATCAACAATGGCTGGTGCTCTCGGTGGACTGGGCAGTTCGATATTCCGCAACATCCTGGACACCGGCAGCATCGCGAGCATCTACGTCGAGATCCTCACGAGCCGCGAGGTCTACGACACCATCGTCGACCAGTTCGACCTGATGAATGCCTACGAGAATATCGAGAATCGGACCAGGGCCCGTCGCCGGCTGGCGAGCAATACCAGCATCAAGACCACCACCGAGGGCGTAGTGAAGGTTGCCGTCACCGACCGCGACCCCAATCGGGCCGCCGCAATGGCCAACGCCTATATCGCCGAGTTGGACCGTCAGAACAAGAGAATCTCGACCGGCGAGGCGACCAGCAAGCGCATCTTCCTTGAAAGCCGGCTCAAGGAGGTCGAGGCACGCCTCAGTCGGATTGACAGCACTCCCGCCCACGAGGCCCAGATCCAGGAGATGCTCTACGAGCTGCTCGTCCGCGAAACGGAGCTGGCCAAGATCGAAGAGGCCAAGAGCATGCCCACGCTCCAGGTGCTTGACGACGCCGTCGTGCCCGAACTGCCCGTCGCTCGCGGCACCGTCACCAAGGGCGTGCTGGCTGGGACCGTCGCGTTCGTCTTCGGTATCTTCCTGGCCTTTCTGCGTGAATATGTCGCCGCCGTCAAAGACCGCAACGCTGCGACGATACATGTGACGCAGCCCGAAACGAACGTCCATTGTGTTGCGTCACAAGGCGAGGGTGTGCCGAACCGCGCGCGTTCGAAAGGGCGAAGGCCGGTCGCCGAGGTCGGGTCGAACGCCTGACGGAATACCGTCAGGATACGGCGGACGACAGGCGGGCTGTGGCCCGGATCGACGGAACGCCACCGAGCGGAGCGCCCCGGCGCAGCCGACGGGGACGGAGTCTGCCCGCAAGCGGACGCCGGGACCGATCGTTGAATCAAGATGGACGTTCACCGGGGTTGTGGATAGGCTCGAATGGGTCACATCTTCCGCTGCAAGCCTCTGTTAGCAGCACCCGGTTGCCTGGAGCAACGGACCATGACACGAGAGGACGCCATAAAAGAACTCATACGGCAACAGCTCCAGAAGATTGCGCCGAAACTGGAGGGTTACAGGGTCCTGCTTTTCGGATCGCGGGTGACCGGCAAGGCTCGCGAGCGATCGGATTTCGATGTGGCCATCGTGGGGGACAGGCCGATTTCGCTGCGGACGTTTTACGAGATCGAGGACCTGCTCGAGGATATCGATACGCTCTATCGGATCGACCTGGTGGACCTGAACCGGGCCGCACCCGAGTGGAGAAGGCAGGCCCTCAAAGCCGTGGAGGCCTTGTACGATGGATAGCCGATGGGTCCTGGGTGATTTCGAAAGGGCGTTCGGAAACCTTAAGGATGCCTTGGCCGTTCCTGTCGAGACGGATCTGGAGAAGGCGGGCTGCATTCAGTACTTCGAGTTCTGCTTCGAGTTGGCATGGAAGAGCGTGCAGGCCCTGGCACGGGATCTTGGCCTGTCTGAGTGCAATTCTCCCAAGGCGTGTTTTCGGCAGGCATTTGCGCAGCGGTGGCTGGACGATGAGGTCCTGTGGCTGGAGATCCTGGCCGACAGAAATCGAATGGCTCATACATATAGCGCGGCAGAGGCGCTGAAGGTCTATGATTCGCTGCGCCGATACTTGCCGGCGTTCGGTGACCTGCTCGGTGCCTTGAAGGCCGAGTTTCACAGGTGGCAGTAGACAAGGGGCTTTGCCGTTCCGGCGATGCGATGACGCGCTTGGCGCCCTCATCGCATCGGATGTTGGATGGCAACAGTGCACCAATGACGATCCTCGCCGACCGGCTGACCGACAATCGCCGCCGGGTGCTGGCCTGGTTCCAGGACGACGTCTTTCGCCGGCTGTTTGTCAACGCGGGCAAGCTGCTTTCGGCCAATGTGGTCGGGGCTGTCCTGGGCTTGATTGCGGCCGTGCTGACGGCCCGGGCCTTGGGTCCGCAGGACTATGGCATCCTCGCATTGGTGTTGGTTTATCAGTTGACCGTCGGCAAGCTGGTCACGTTCGACGCCTGGCAGGCGGTCATCAAGTTTGGCAGTGAGGCCCTGCACGCCGACGACCGCGCGGGCCTGCGGCAGCTTGTCAAGTTCGGCTTCGCCCTCGATATCGCCAGCGCCCTGGTCGGGATGGCCCTTGCGATGGCCCTTGCCGGTCCGGTGATCGGCCTGTTGGGCTGGGACGCCTCGGTCCGGCCTCTGGTGGTTCTCTACAGCGTGCTGATCCTCTTCAGTCTCAGCGGCACGCCGATCGGCGTCCTGCGGCTGTTCGACCGGTTCGATCTGCTCAGCTACACGGCGATCCTCAGCGGCGTCGTCCGGCTCGCAGGGGTGGCGTGGTGTCTCTTAACGAATCAGAGGCTGTTTGGGTTTGTCCTGGTCTATTTGATTACCGGCATCGTCGGCCAGTTGTATCAGGTCTTCGCCTCGCTGTGGGTGCTCCGCAAACAGAATGTCACCGGGGTCATCAACGAGCCGTTACGCGGCATACGCCGCCGGTTCCCGGGAATTGCCGATTACGTTTGGACGACGAACCTGACGATGACCGTTCGCATGCTCTCGCGCGAGGCCGATGGCCTTTTCATCGCCGCCCTGACCACACCGGCCGCCTTGGGCCTGTTCAAGGTCGCCAAGCAGTTCGCCGGCGTGCTGCCACGGTTCTCCGACCCGCTGTCGCAGTCGATCTATCCGGAATTGGCCCGGGCGTGGGCCGCGCGAGACGCTGGACGCTTCGTCTCGCTGATCAAGAGGACGACGCTGTTCACGGCGGCCGCCGCCTTCGGCGGCTGGTTCGTCTTTCTGTTGGCAGGGCGGTGGATCATCCGTTGGACCGTGGGTCCGGCGTACCAGGACGCCTATTGGGTCACGGTGTTCTATCTGCTGGCCCTGGTCATCTT
>JAAYBA010000039.1 GCA_012719085.1 Planctomycetota bacterium | reverse complement strand
GACACCAGCGGCATCTCCATCCCCGCCCCGCCCGCCGAGCCCGCAACCCGTGGGTCGCTCCCGTCCGTCGTATACCAGATCTCGCCACCACTGGCCGTCAGAGAGATCGTGTCGGTCTTCGCGATGTTTCCGCCGTGTCGATCCGTGCCATTGACGCGGAACACGGGCGCGTTGATCCGAGGGTAGAGCCCCCGTGCGCGAAGCTGATCGACCACAATCTGCGTCCGGGCGGGGAAGTACGTGCTGAGCAGGTAGCCGTTCACTTCCGCCCACCAGTCGGCCTTCGTGTAGGGGTTGTTCACCCGGTCGGGCCGCTGATCGCCCCACCGCGCCGACTCGGCGATGATCGCCAGATCGATTTGCTGCGCCCGGGACGAACACAGGGCGATGGCGTTCTCAGGTGTCAGGACCCCATCGTTGAGAAGATGCCTGTGCGCGTGATCGGCAAACTGCATGCAGTATTCCGGGTGGGCCATCAACTTCTGATGCAGCCACTGCGGATTGAAGTGCGACCGAGATTGCCCCGCACTGACGGTCGCCGTGCGATCGTCGTAGAGACCGCGCGAGACACCCAGCGAATGCTCGCAATCGTAGGCGAAGAACTTCCATCCATCGCGAGCGTCCAGGCGGCGGTTGCGGATCGCGAAGAAGTTGTTGGCCTGATTTCCGCCCAAGGTAACCGGGGCATCGTCGTTGCCGGTGTAGAAGATCCCAAGCATGTAGTCGATCAGATTCTCGATATCGACGTGCACAGCCAGGGCGGGATCGTCGGTCCCATCGGGGCGTTTTCCCTGGACCGCATAGTACTGTGCGTCGGTCGCAAAGCCATCCTGACAGAGCCCCCACAGGTAGTTCCACATATCGATGGAGCCATCCGTATAGGAGGTCTGGTAGCCGTCGGTCATGATGACGTCGTAGTCGTCGCGGTTGCCGCCAAAGTAGGCTTCGGCGTAGGAGGCTTCGGAACGTTCCTGACTCTGATAAAGGCCCCAGTACTGGCCGTTGAGATACAGATGGTAGAACCGGCTTCGCGTATACGGCCGGCCCATGGCCCCCTGAATGTCGCGGCAGAACACTTCGCGCAGGAGCGTGTTCTTGGAGCCGGGGTTGCTGGAATGAAGGCTCCAGGCGTAATTCTGCGCCGTGCGCAGGTCCAGGTTGTCAAACTCGGCGACGCCCTCGTCGTCAAAGAGCGGATACTTCAATTTCGACGCGCCGTACTCCGACCGGAAGAACAGCCGGAACGAATGCTTCGGATTCTCACCGCCACGGCTGAACCCTCCGCGGATGCGCAATCCGGCGTCAATCTGAAACCCTTCCGCTCCGTCCGGCCGGAGCAACTCCACCGAAACGGGACGCTCCCATTGCCGTCCTTCGCGGCTCGCGTTGACGTAGATGCCGCTTTGGGCGTTGAACAGATTGGCCAGGTCGGTCACCAGAGAAACAGACGGGATCGCCAGCAGCGCATCATCCATGAAGTCCTTATATTGTGGATCGTTGACCACGTCCGGGTCCATTCCATAGTCGATCACCTGACTGTTGACGTTGCCGATGGGCCAACCCGGGCCGGGCGACTCGTGACTGAGCGACTGTCCGACGATGTCCCGGAGGAAGAAGTACGTGTGCGTCTCGATCGCAGACGCTCTCCACCCCGACCGAATCGCCGCCGCCCGCAGACAGGTTGTCTTGCTGATCCGCAGCGGTTCGCGGTACCGCGTCGCGGTGGCGCCGGCGAGACCGCGATCGGGACTGTACGGATCACTGCCGTCGGTCGTGTAATAGATCTCGGCCTCCTCTGTGGCGCACGCGATCGTCACCTGGATCACGGCGTCGTAGAACCCGCGCCTCCGGCTGAATTCGGGCTTTGCGACAACCCCCTCGTAGCCACGGACGTTCTGCTGCCCCGGCGTCGGATCGCCCATCGCAAACCAATCCCCCGTCCCATCCGGGAACCGCCCATAGGAAACGTCGGTGAACTGCGGCCCGAAACCAACGGCATCGAGAAGCGTCGCACCATCCGTGTCATAGAGCGCGACACTCTCGCCGTCGGCGCCGAGCGAGAACGAGGCGTGAAGACCGGCGTCCGCCACGTCGTTGTCGGCCCAGATCAACAAATAGCCGTTCGCGGCAATGGTCGTACCCGCGGGAATCCGCCATCGCACCGGATCTGCCGGATCGTCCGTCAGGTACATGCCACCCACATCGACAGCAACACCCGTGAGATTGCGTAGCTCGATCCAGTCTTCGTGCTCACCTTGGGGGTCTGTGGCCCCGTGAGTGTTCGAGGCCAGCAATTCGTTGATGACGACCGGCGATTGCGCTCGCACAGAGCCGACCATCGTCAACGTCAGCACTACCATCACAAGGGATTTCAGCATTGCGATCATATCGGTTCCCATTTCACAGAGAGGTAGTACACCTCCACCCATCGCTTGCCCTGCCATACCGGCAAGCTTGCCGTTCGTCAGCGAATTCCCGGGCTCGGTACGGCCGCCTTCCAGTTGGTCGGATCGTTGCCATAGGCGGTCGGGTCGATCCGGTGCAGCGACAGGCCCTGCCCGTCGGCCTCGATCGGCCAGGGATCGACACCCACGGCAGAATCCTGCGGATGTGAGCCGTCGCTGTAAGCCACGCGGTCGAGGCCAATCCAGGCCACGACCCCATCGCCGGCAACAGCGCCAGGCCTGCTGATTTCGATCCGCTCACCGCCGTGGGACAGCATGCCCGGCCCCCACGCCAATACCGCGATATCGTCGGGGACGTCGTGAGCGAGACTGAAACTCAGCAGATCCTTGACCAGCAGCAGACAGCGGCCCGCCGGCAAAGTCACAGGCTCACCACCCGCAAGAAGCAGCGAGATTTCCGGATTGTCCGGGTCATCAGTAAAACGCCACGCAAGCCCCAGGGCTTCGTCGTGCAAAGTCACGGGCGCATCGGAGATGTTGCACAGTTCGACATACTGGACCTGATCCGGAGCGGCGGGGTGATACATGATCTCGCTGATCACCACCGGACCGACCTGCGGGGCGGCGTTGGCGGCGCCCGGCGTCGCAACCGACAGCGGCACGAAGTCATAGCCCCCCGTGCTCTTGACGTGCCGGCCCAGTGTGACACCCGCCTGCGAGGCTCCGAACCGCTCCTGAACGCTGTAGCCCGTCAGCTCGCCCCCCGCGCCCGAGTGCAGACGGACCGTCTCCCCATCCCGGCTGAGCCCGAACGGAACCCGGCACCCCGGATCGCCCGCGTTCCCAAACGTCTCGTCCTGCACGAGCAACAGATAGCCGCCCGGACCGATCACCGTTCCCGT
>JAAYBA010000297.1 GCA_012719085.1 Planctomycetota bacterium | reverse complement strand
GGCGACCCCAACGTTGTCTTCGCCGAGAGCTTCGAGGCCGAATCGCTCGATGCGGTGGCGACGCGATGGGAGAGCGTGCAGAACGCCGAGATCATGTCGCTGTCGGCCGACGTTCCGCCGGTCAGCTCGGGGCAGCGCTCGCTGCTGATGACGCACGTCGGCGGTCGCAGCACGGGCGGGCATCTGTATCGCCGGCTTCTGCCGGGCCACGACAAGCTGTTCCTTCGCTTCTATGTCAAGTTCGATCCGGATTGTTTTCCCATCCATCACTTCGTCCATCTGGGCGGGTACCATCCGTCGACGCCGTGGCCGCAAGGCGGGGCCGGGACGAGCCCGCGCGGCGACGAGCGGTTCAGCACGGGCGTCGAGCCCTTTGGCGAGAAGTGGCGGTGGGACTTCTACTCGTATTGGATGGGCATGCGTTCAGCGCCCGGCGGCCGGTCATGGGGCAATGACTTCATCAACGACCCTGCCCTGAAGGTCGATCGCGGCCGATGGATCTGCGTCGAGCTGATGATGAAGACGAACGACCCGCCAGGCGAGAGCAACGGCGAGCAGGCGATCTGGATCGACGGAAAGCCCTGGATCAAAGACGGCCAGCTCGTCAGTCATCTGGGACCGGGGTTCCCACGCGGCAAATGGGTGTGGGACAGCTTCCATCCCGATCCGGACGCAGCGCCCTTCGAGGGGTTCCGCTGGCGCAGCAGTGACGAACTGGACCTGAACTTCCTGTGGCTGCTGCTGTACATCACCAAAGCGCCCCCTGGGCACGTCAGCCGGGTCTGGTTCGATGACGTCGTCGTCGCCCGCCGGTACATCGGACCGATCAGTCTGTCCACCGCTCCCTGACAGGCAAGGTTCGTTCCGATCAGCCGCCATGCAGAAGCGGCCGTCTTATCATCGCCCCTCCGGCTTGGCTTGTCTGGCCCGATCCATGCGGTGCTGCCAGTCGCGCAGGTAGTCGGCGCGCCACTTGTTGACGGTCCTGGCGCCGTTTCGGTCGTGGTCGCGGTTCTCGTCGCTGGGGTCGTCGTGCCAGTAGGTGGGTCGGCCCTGCGGGTCGGGGCGAACGAAGGCGCCGCCCCAGTGTTCGGTTTCCGGCCGGTCCCGATCGCCGTGCAGCAGGTAGAGCACGCTCGGCGTGTCGCCCATCTTGATGTCGGCTTTCTTGGCCATGAACAGCTCGCCCAGCCGGCCGTGGCCCTGGACGTGCTCGGCCGGAAAGCTCCGATTGCCCAGGTCGCCGCTCTGCTGGCCGCCCATGTACATGCCGCGAAATGTTGTGTCGCTCTCGATCCACCACAGGTCGGGATGGTTCGCATAGAGATAGTTCCTGGACTTGGGGTCCTGGCGGGTGTTCCATGAGCCGATGGAATAGACTCGCAGCTTGGCCTTGATGGTGGGGTCTTTGTGGACGGCCTGGGCGACATCGGTGATCGAGCCCCACACGAGAACCCAGACGGGTCGTGGGTCGTCGTCGCGGGCGCGCTCGACGATGAGTTTCGCGCCGTCGCTGATCGTCTCAGGCGGGACGTCGCCGGCCTGCGGATCGATCGCGCCTTGGCGCACAGTCGCTCGCAAGGCTTGAGGCGAAGGGTACTCGGCCGACCAGGTTCGCAGGTTGGGGTCGTCGTGCTCGTAAGCTTCGATGGCTTCGAGGATGTGCACGGCCCGGCCGGCGTGCGGCGGCGAACTGATCAGTCCCTCGGTGTCAAACCGGTCGGCGTAGACGAGGTAATGGACCATCGACTGAAAGTCGTCCGGGTCGCTGCCTCCGATGTCGGTCGAGACGATCACGCGGGGCTTCTCGACGGCCTTCGCTCGCACCGAACCGACGGCACACAACAGCGACAGAAACACCAGAATCCAATGATGAGACGTCCGCATAAGGATCTCCTGCAAGTCACGGTGTTGCCGTGGAGGGCGATCAGCGAATCGATTCTTCCGGCAGCTCGGATTTGATGCCCTCGTCGAGGGGCATCTTGTCCGTCGCCTGCGTCAGGCCGGCCTGCTTCATCGTGTGGGCCAGCTCGGCCTTCAATTCCTTGACCACACCGGCGTATTTCGGATTGCCGATCAGGTTGTAGCGTTCCTCCGGATCGAACTCGATGTTGTAGAGCTCGGCCATGTGGCGGTCGGGGCTGCCGTCACCGTGCGGATAGTGGACGTACTTCCACGTGTCGGTCCGCACGCCGCGAACGTTGGGCGTGTAGGGGAACTGTTTTTCGTAGTTGTAGTGATAGAACCAGCTCTTGCGCCACGCGCGGTCGCCCCGCTGGACGAGCCGGACCCACGAGCGACCGTGAATGTCCTTCAAGGGCGGCGCGCCGCACAACTCCAGGATGCTCGGGGCCATGTCCGTGGTGAGCACCTGCTCCTCGACGACCTTGGGCTGATCCGCCGGCGTCAAACCCGGATAGCGCACCACCAGCGGCACGCGAATGCTCGGCTCGTGCATCGTCCGCTTGTCCACCATGCCGTGTTCGCCGTTGAGGATGCCGTTGTCCGACATGAAGACGAAGACCGTGTTATCCAGTTCGCCGCGCTCCTCCAGCCGCTTGTAGAGCCGGCCCACACTGTCGTCAACGCTGAGGATTGTGCCCCAATAGGCGCGGGTCATCGCCTCGAAGTCCTTGACGGCCTCGGGGCGGTCGTCGGGGAACTCCTTGCGCCAGTCGAACAGGGGGCCGTAGATGCCGTGCCAGGTGCGCAGCCGGTCCTTGATCCAGGCGGGTTTGTCATCGAGCATGAAGGCCGTTTCCGGGTATGGGATGCGCACATCGTTGAAAACGTGCTCGTATTTCGGCTCTGGGTAGTAGAAGCTGTGGGGCGCCTTGTGGCCGACCATGAGCAGCCACGGCTTGTCGTCGCGCGGGCGGTTGAGCCATTCTTCGGCCATGTCGGTCACGACGTGGGTGTAGTAGCCGTCGACCACTTCGCGCCGCCGGCCGTTGAAGTTGAATTCCGTGTCGAAGTACTTGCCCTGGCCCTTGTGCGTGACGAACCAGTTGAAGCCGGGACGCGGCTCGTCGTTCTCCTCGCCCATGTGCCACTTGCCGACGTAGGCGGTGTCGTAGCCCTGCGACTGCAGCACGAGCGGGAAGCTCTGGAGGTCGGTGGGGTACTCGGTGAAGTTGTTCACGACCCCGTGGGTGTGAGCGTAGAGGCCGCTGAGAATCGTGGCCCGGCTCGGCGAGCACAGCGACGTGGTGCAGAAGGTGTTCCTGAAGTGGATGCCCTCGCGCCCGAGACGGTCGATGTGCGGCGTATTCAGATGCCGGTTGCCGCCCAGGCCGATCGCGTCGGAACGCTGATCGTCAGTGAGGATGAACAGCACGTTCGGCCGGCGGTCGCGCCGCCGGGTCCGCGCCGCAGCGCCGGCGGCCGCCAGCAACGATGGAGCCGCCCCGAATGCGAGTGAACCTCTCACGAAGCTGCGGCGGGACAGCGGGGGGCAATCCAGTTCTTGCCGTTTCTGTGGCTGCATGGTTTTGCTCCTGTCCTCGTTGTCACCAGTCGAATTCCGCGACGACGGGGGTGTGGTCACTGGGGCGGGCGGCAGCGCGGGGCCGACTGTCGATGTAGCAGGCGGTGCATTTCTGCGCGAGGGACTCGGTGGCCATGAGATGGTCGATGCGCCAGCCGAGGTTCTGCTTGAAGGCGTTGCTGGCGCGGTAGTCCCAGAAGCTGTAGTGGCCGGGGTCGGGGCAGTGCCGCCGGAACAGGTCGGCAAAGCCCCAGGCCATCACGCCCTCGAGCGCCTCCCGGACCTGTGGATTGAAACAGACGTGCCCCAGCAGGGCCTCGGGATCGTACACGTCGATCGGCTGGGGTGCGACGTTCAAGTCGCCCAGCCAGAGCACCGGGTCGGTCGGTTTGAACCGACGGCGGAAATAGGCGCCCAGTCGGGCGAACCACTGGAGTTTGTAACGATACTTATCGGAATCAGGCTGGAAGCCCTGCGGGACATAGGTGTTGACGATCGTCAGCCCGTTGACCGACGCCTTCAGCAGGCGAGGCTCGTCCTTCGGCTCATCGTCGAGGCCGAATTCCACGTTATCGATCGTGTGTGGCGAAAACAACGCCACGCCGTTGTAGCTCTTCTGCCCTCGGAAGACATAACGATATCCGATCTCGTCGAAGGCCTCGCCCGGGAAGTCCGGGTCCTGGACCTTCGTCTCCTGGACCGCCAGCACGTCCGGTGTGTTGGCACGGAGCCAATCGACAACGATCGGCAGACGCGCACGGATCGAATTGACGTTGAACGTGGCGATCTTCATGCGGCCTCATATTCCTTTCGGCTCTGTCGAACGGCGACCTGGTGACCGCCATCATATCGTTGGGGACGGGACGTTGGCAAGCCCACAGGATGGACTCCGCACGATGCGAAACGTCACCGGGGTCTCTGGGCCGAAGCCACGTGACAATCCTGTCACGCCGATCTTCCCGTCGGACGTGGGTCGGTATCCATGGGATCGCTCATGCCGCCGGAATCGTCGTCGGCTGTCTCGATCTCCGTCGGATCGGCGCCGCCCGCTTCGCGTATCTTGTCTATCGTGGCGTAGCTCTCGACGATCGACAGCAGGGCCAGAAGGAAGCTCACGGTGCTCTCGGCGCCCTGGTTGCCGTTGACGCCGCCGGCCATCAACCCGTCCGAGCATCCCTTGGTCTGGAAATCGTACAGGGCCACGTGCAGATCGTTGGCCCCGAGGAACCAGTCGAAGGCCTTCCGCTGCAGGGTCAGAAACGCGGCGTCTCTCGTCGCGTCGAAGGCCGCACGGAGCATCATGACGGTGCCCGCCGCTTCGATCGGCTGCTGATCGAAGACGGCGCGAGCCTGGCCGCGTTCATACCATCCGATGCAGCCCACGAAGCTGAAGTGGTCGCCGTCGAACGTGTTGTCCAGGAGAAACGCTGCCGTCTTTCGAGCCACCTTGATGTACGTGGCGTTCTCGAAGGCCACACCCGCGGCGAACAACGCGTGCGGGAGAATGGCGTTGTCATAGGTCAGAATATCCTCGAACCATTCCCAATCGGCGTGCCGGTTCTCTTCGTATTGTCGCACGAGGCTGTTGGCGGCCAGTTCGAGCTCTCGCTTGATGTCGCTGGCGCCGGGGAACTGGCGAAGGTAGTCGCACATGCCCAGGATGGCGTAGGCCATGCCGCGTGGGTGCTGCCTGGACACCTGACCGACCGAGTGGTCGAAACACTCCTTGGCCAGGGAAAGATGCGCCGGGGACGGCGGATAGGCCATCACCGTTCCCAGTGCCCAGAGGGTCCGTCCCAGGGCGTCGTGCGCTGGTTCGTCTGCCCGCCAGCTTCGATCGAAATCCATGAAGTTTCGGATGGACCCGTCCGGGTTCTGCGCGTGCATCAGGAACGCCAGATAGACATCCAGAAGGCGAATGGCTCTCGCGTCGGGGTATTGGGAATGGTATCGGGTCGCGACGATCGCGCCGCGTGCGTTGTCGTCGGCGCAGTAGCCGTGGTCGCGATTCGGGATGGCGAACCGGGCGTGCTGGAGCAGTCCCGTGTCGTCGGTGAGGTTGATCAGATGGTCCAGGGAAGGCTCGGGAACCTCGATGCTGGAGAGGGTCTCGGCGGCTGTCAGCGCACGGCGGGTCGGCATGCGGACCGGGATCTCGATCTCGCTGAAGAGCTTCCAGTAGGCCTGGCCGATTTTCGGCCAGGTGCGCGATCGCCCGTAGTCGTATGCACGGCCTCGCAGTTCGTAGAACAGACTCTCGTCTTGCAGCAACTCGTGAATGGTCTGCGCGAGTTGTTGCGAATCGCCGAAGGGAACGAGCCGGCCCCGGCGGTCGGCCAGAAGCTCCGTCGCCGCCCAGTAGGGGGTGGACACGACCGCCTTGCCCGTGCCGACGGCAAAGGCCAGGGTGCCGCTGGTCAACTGCTCGCGGCCAAGGTACGGCGTCACGTAGACGTCGGCCGCGCACAGGAAGTTGTGCAGTTCCTCGTCATCGACAAATCGATTGTGGAAGATCACGTGGTCGTGCAGTTGCAGATCCTTGACGATCTGCTGGAGGCCGAATCGATACGCTTCCCCCTCGTGCTTCTGGACCAGCGGGTGTGTCATGCCCAGGATGATGTACATGACGTCCCGGTGCGCCTCGACGATACGCGGCATCGCTCGAAGCATGACCTCGATGCCCTTGTTCTTGCTGATCAGGCCGAACGTCAGGATGGTGCGTCGGCCTTCCAGGCCGAACTTGTGCTTGTAGTAGTTGCTGTCGACGAACGGCAGGTCGGGGATCCCGTGCGGAATCAGCCGGATCTTGTCCTGGCCGACCCCATAGATGTCACTGAGCATGTCCACGCCGCGTTCGTTCATCGTGACAAGTACGTCGGAGCGTTCGCACAACTCCATCATGGCATCACGATAGTCCGGCTCAGGATGCTCCAGGACCGTGTGCAGCGTGGTCACCACCGGGGCTTTGAGGCGTTTGAGCAGCAGGCCCAGGTAGGCACCGGCCTGGCCGCCGAACAGGCCGAACTCATGCTGCACGGAGACCAGGTCCACATGGCTGAAGTTGATGTAGTCGGCGGCGCAGATGTAGTCCTTTCGGACGTTCTGGCGGATCTCGAACTTCACCGGGTCGTCGTATCTCAGGGCGGGATCTGACTGCATGGTCACGACCAGCGGCTCGAACTGGCCCTCGGCAGCCGCCGAGGTGCTCTTGATCAGGTCGCTGGTGAATGTTGCGATGCCGCATTTTCGCGGCGCATATGTACAGATGAAGACGACTCGTTTGCGGATGCCCTTGTCCATGCTGTATCTGCCCAAACCCGTTCGCGTGGACCGATCAAACAAGCACAATATGACTTACGTCCAATATCTGTCAAGGTGCAGTCAGATGCGCCAACAATTCGCGATTGGCTCGGCCTCGCCTATATGGGGTGTGTTGCCGGGTGTAGACCTGCTATATGTTGGGCATGTGGCCTCTTGTTGTTTCGTTGAAATCACGCTCGGGACGGTTTGGAGCGCTCTTTTGCGACCTGGACGAGCCGGGTAAGTGAACCATGACCTTGAATGCCCTGTACAACACTGTGAAAGAGGGTTTTTTGTCAGCCCTTTTCTTTTTTTTAACGAGAGGGTTGACGGACTCGGACTTGTAGTATACAAAAGCAATGGGAATAGTAGGAGATAAATGCAATGAAACTCTCGACACGAACTCGCTACGGCATCCGAGCGGTGATCGAATTGGCCCAGCATGAAGAGAAGCGGCCGCTCCAATTGAAGGCCATTGCGGAGCGCCAGGGGATCTCGGTGAAGTATCTCGAACAACTGATGAGCCTGCTGCGTTCCTCGGGTTTCGTCCGAAGCGTCCGGGGCTCGAAAGGCGGGTACGTTCTCGCTCGTTTGCCCGAGCAGATCCGGCTTAGCGAGGTCTTTCGGTGTCTGGAGGGGCCTGTTACGACGGCCGAATGTACGGAGGACCGCGAGTACTGCGATCGTGCGGCCGATTGTGTGGCCCGTGAGGTCTGGATACAGGTCGAGGAGGCGATCCATCGCGTTTTGGGCTCGATCACCCTGGCGGACCTGGTTCACCGAGTGCAGACCCCAACACCCAGTTACAGCATCTGACAATTTTGGGAGATCGCCATGAGTGCCGTTTTTGAAGGTATTGCAGCGGCGGTGGGCTACACGCCGCTGGTGCGGCTGAACCGACTGAATCCCGGCCCGGCGACGGTTCTGGTCAAACTCGAGTCGAAGAATCCGTGCGGCAGCGTCAAGGATCGCATCGCCAAATACATGATCGAGGAGGCCGAGCAGGCCGGCCAGATTGGCCCGAACACCGTCATCGTCGAGCCGACAAGCGGAAACACCGGGATTGGGCTGGCCTTTATCTGTGCGGCCAAGGGGATTGGCCTGACGCTGACGATGCCCGAATCGATGAGCATCGAGAGGCGAAAGCTCCTGCAACTGCTCGGCGCCAAGATCGTTCTGACGCCGGCGCAGAACGGGATGGGAGGGGCCATTCAGACGGCCGAGCGACTCGTGGCCGAGAACCCCAATGCCTTGATGCTCCAGCAGTTCAAGAACCCTGCCAATCCCAGGGCGCACCGGGAGACGACGGCCCGAGAGATTTGGGTCGATACCGACGGGCATGTTGATATACTGGTGGCCGGCGTGGGCACGGGGGGCACCTTGAGCGGCTGCGGCGAGGTTCTCAAAGCCAAGAATCCCGACCTGAAGGTGGTGGCGGTCGAGCCGGCGGCCTCGCCCGTCTTGTCGGGTGGCAAGCCGGGGCCCCACAAGATCCAGGGGATTGGCGCCGGCTTCGTGCCCGAGGTTTTGAAGGTAGATCTGATCGACGAGGTCGTGCAGGTCACGAACGAAGACGCGTTGGGCACGGCCCGCCAATTGGCCGCCAGGGAGGGCATCCTCTCGGGCATCAGCGGCGGTGCCAATGTCTGGGCGGCAACGCACCTGGCCCAACGCCCGGAGAATGGGGGGAAGGTCATTGTGACGTTCATTTGCGACACTGGGGAACGGTATGTCTCGACCGAGTTATATGAAGGATTGCCTGATCCCGAAACGGCGTAACGGACGCCTGGGATCGGGCAGGGCAGCGGCAGGCAGGAATCTGACAAACCAACGACTGGGCACGCTCGTGGAGCGGATCGTCGAGACCTATCAAGGGGACTCGGGGATCAACTTCATCGATGCGGCGAACCTGCCCGTGCGCGGACAGATTCTTGGGATTCTGGAACTGCTGTTTGAAGTGCTCTTTCCGGGCCATACCGGCAACAAGGCCGTGACCCGGTCCAATGTCAGGTATGTCATCGGGGATATCCTCAGCCAGGTGTACACGGAACTGGCCGAGCAGGCGAAGCGCGCCTATCAGTACCAGTGCCGCGTGCAGAAGTGCGAGCGATGCGACTGTGAGAGAATGGGGTGGAACGTGGCCTTGGAGCTTCTGGATTCGCTCCCGCGCATTCGCGAAATGCTCAAGGGCGACGTTCAGGCGGCGTTCGAGGGGGACCCCGCGGCGCGGTCGTACGAGGAGATCGTGATCAGCTATCCGTGCATCACGGCCATCGCCGTACATCGGATCGCCTACGAGCTGCACGTCCGCCAGGTCCCGCTGATCCCACGCATCATGTCCGAGTGCGCTCATACCAAGACGGGGATCGACATCCATCCGGGCGCCCGGATCGGCAGGAATTTCTTCATCGATCACGGCACCGGCGTTGTGATCGGCGAGACGAGTGTCATCGGCAACAATGTGAAGATCTACCAGGGGACGACGCTGGGGGCGCTGAGCTTTCCGCGCGACGAACGCGGTCGCATCATCAAAGGAGGCAAGCGCCACCCGACGATCGAGGACGACGTGACGATCTATGCCGAGGCGACGATCCTCGGCGACGTGACGATCGGCAAGGGCGCAGTCATCGGCGGCAACACCTGGGTCAAGGAGTCGGTCTCGCCCGGAGTGACCGTGTCGAGCCCGAACCCCGACCTCATCTACCGTAAGAACGAGAAGAAGACCAGGACAAGGACACGGAAAACGTGAGTATCGCTTCACTGACCCAATTGGACGAGAGACTGCTTCAACGGATTGACGCGTTGAAGAAGCGGCGAAACGCGGTGATTCTGGCGCACAATTACCAGCCGGACGAGATCCAGGATCTGGCGGATTTCAGCGGCGACTCGCTCGGCCTGAGCATCCAGGCCTCGCAGACCGACGCGGACGTCATCGTCTTCTGCGGCGTCCTGTTCATGGCCGAGACCGCTGCGATCCTCTCGCCGAAGAAGACCGTGCTGATGCCCGAGCCGAGCGCGGGGTGCCCGATGGCGGATATGATTACCGCCGAGCAGTTGCGCCAGTTGAAGGCAAAGCACCCGGACGCCCTGGTGGTCTGCTACGTCAACAGTCCGGCTGAGGTCAAGGCCGAGAGTGACTACTGCTGCACCAGCGCCAATGCCGTCGAGGTCGTTCGGTTGCTGCCGGCCGATCGGCAGATCCTCTTCGTGCCCGACCGGCACCTGGGGCGGTTCGTCCAGGAGCGGACGAGCCGGGACCTGGTCCTCTGGCCCGGATACTGTCCGACTCACCAGTTCATCGGGGAGCAGGAGCTGCGCGACCTTCGCGCAACGCACCCGGACGCGGTGGTGATGGCGCACCCGGAGTGCTCCGAGCCGGTCAAGGCCCTGGCGGACGAGCTTCTGAGCACGGGGCAGATGCTCAAATTCGTCCGAACGAGCAAGGCCGGGCAGTTCATCGTGGCCACCGAGATTGGCATCCTGCACGCACTGCGGAACGCGCGGCCCGACGCCGAGTTCATTGCCGCCAGCCGTCGCGGTGTGTGTCCCAACATGAAGAAGACCACGCTCGACAAAGTGGTCGCGTCGCTGGAGAACATGCAGTACGAGATCACCGTACCTTCCGACATCGCGGCCAGGGCGAAGAGGTCGCTGGACCGCATGGTGGAAATCCTTCCGAAGAATTGAGGCGCGACCGTCCCCGCCTGGATGACAGGAGAAACACCGATGGAGCAGAGTCAATACCGTGCCGAGACGCTTGCGTTGCACGGCGGCCATGCGCTGGACGCCGAGACGCGGAGCCGGGCAGTGCCGATCTATCAGACGACCAGCTATTGCTTTCAGGACACCGATCACGCGGCGAGGCTGTTCGCGTTGCAGGAGTTCGGCAACATCTACACCCGCATCATGAACCCCACCACCGACGTGCTGGAGAAGCGTCTGGCGGCGTTGGAGGGCGGCGTCGCGGGGCTGTGCTTCAGCTCGGGCATGGCGGCGATTACGGCCGCGGTCCTCAACGTCTGTCGATCGGGCCAGCACATCGTCGCGTCCAGCTCGCTCTATGGCGGCACCGTGACCCTGTTCAGTCACACGCTGCCGCGTTTGGGGATCGATGTGACGTTCGTCGATGCGCGCGAGCCGAGCAATTTCGCCAAGGTCATTCGCGACGACACGCGTCTGGTCTACATCGAGAGCCTGGGCAACCCGAAGAACGACGTGCTCGACTACGCCGAGATCGCCCGGATCGCGCACGAGCGCGGGGTCCCGGTGGTCTGCGACAACACGGTGATGACGCCGATTCTGTTCCGGCCGTTCGACCACGGCATCGACATCGTCGTGCACAGTTGCACCAAATACGTCGGCGGCCACGGCAGCAGCATCGGCGGGGCGATCGTCGATGCGGGCCGATTCGACTGGAACAACGGGCGGTACCCTGAATTCACCGAGCCCGACGCGAGTTATCACGGCATGCGGTTCTTCGAGGCGTTCGGCAACCTGTCCTATATTCTCAAGGCCCGGGTCACGATGCTGCGGGACACGGGCGCGTGCCTGTCGCCGTTCAACGCATTCCTGCTGCTCCAGGGGATTGAGACGGTGCATCTGCGGATGCCGCGGCACTGCGAGAACGCCCTGGCGCTGGCCAAGTGGCTCGAAGCGCAGCCTCAGGTGGCCTGGGTCAACTATCCGGGGTTGCCCTCCCATCCCGACCATGCCAGAGCGAAGAAGTACATGCCCAACGGCTGCGGCGGCATTCTCGGGTTCGGGATCAAAGGCGGCAAAGACGCCGGGGTCAGGTTCATCGACGGCGTCAAGCTCGCCAGCCATCTGGCGAACGTCGGCGACAGCAAGACGCTCGTGATCCATCCGGCCAGCACCACCCATCAGCAACTGAGCGACCAGGAACAGCTTGCCGCCGGGGTGACGCCGGATTATATTCGCGTCTCGGTCGGCACCGAGCACATCGACGATATCATCGCCGACTTCGAACAGGCCCTGAAGGCCAGTTCTTAGTTCTTGGTTTCAAGTTTTGAGTCTTGAGTTCATGGCTGACAGTATTGTCAAACAGAAGAGCTATGCTTTTGCCCTTGAGGTCATACGACTTTGTGCTCGACTCAAGCAGCAGAAGCAGTTCGAACTGGCCAGTCAACTTCTCCGATGTGGGACGAGCATTGGCGCCAACGTCGAGGAGGCTTTGGCTGGCTACAGCCGCAGGGAGTTTGCCGCCAAGATGTCCATCGCTTCGAAGGAGGCCAGAGAAGCCAACTATTGGCTGAGGCTTCTGATTGACGCAGGGATTCTTGGCGGGGATGATGTGAACGAGTTGCTCGCACACTCTGAGGAGTTGATACGTATGCTGACCAGTATTGTGAAGACCAAGAGAAGCGCTCCTGATACGGCGGTGACCGAACTCAAAACTCAAAACTAAACACTCAAAACTGCAGGGCAGACCATGTGGGAATACACGGACAAGGTGCGAGAGCACTTCTTCAACCCGCGAAACGTCGGGGAGATCGAGAACGCCGATGGTGTGGGCGAGGTGGGCTCTCTGGCGTGCGGCGACGCGCTGAAGCTGACGTTCAAGCTCGATAAGGACGGGCGCATCGCGGACGCGAAGTTCAAGACGTTCGGCTGCGCCAGCGCCATTGCGACCAGTTCGGTGCTGACCGAACTGATCAAGGGCAAGACGCTCGATGAAGCGATGAACGTGACGAACAAGGACATTGCGGACTATCTGGGCGGCCTGCCCGAGCAGAAGATGCACTGCTCGGTGATGGGACGCGAGGCGCTCGAAGCGGCGATCGCCAACTACCAGGGCGGCGAAGTGAAGAAGCACGAGCTGGAAGGCCACGTGGTCTGCACCTGTTTCGGCGTCACCGACGTGGAGATCGAACGGGTCGTTCGGGAGAACGACCTGACGACCGTCGAGCAGGTGACCAATTACTGCAAGGCCGGCGGCGGCTGCGGCGGATGTCACGGGGAGATTGAGAAGATCATCGAACGCATCCAGGGGGAGAAGGCCAGCCGGCGCGTGCCGCCGGTGCCGCAAAAGGGCAGGAAACTGACGAACATCCAGAAGATGCAGTTGATCCAGCAGACGATCAACGAGCAGATCCGCCCGGCCCTGCGGGCCCACGGCGGCAACATCGAGCTGATCGACATCGAGGGCGACAAGGTCACCGTCGCCTTTCGAGGCATGTGCGCGCAATGCCATTTGGCCGAGTTCACGATGAAGGACGTCGTCGAGACCAAGCTGCGCGAGTTCGTCTCGGAAGACATCATCGTCGAGGAAGACAAGGATTCCGTGGAAGAGGGCCATGTCCACAAAGGATAGGCGGACCATGCAGACGATCTACTTCGACAACAACGCAACGACGAGGGTGGCCGACGAGGTGTTCGAAGCCATGCAGCCCTACTTTTGCGACCTGTATGGCAATCCCTCCAGCATGCACACCTTTGGCGGGCAGGTCGGCATCCAGGTTCGCCAGGCCCGCGAGCAGGTGGCGGCTCTTCTGGGCTGTCATCCCAGCGAGATCATCTTCACCAGTTGCGGCACCGAAGCCGACAGCACGGCAATCCTCGGGACGCTTGCCGCCGTGCCGCACCGGCGCAAGGTCATCACTACGCGGGTCGAGCATCCGGCGGTTCTGACGGTCTGCCGCGATCTCGAAAACCGGGGCTACCACGTGATCGAGCTCGGCGTGGACAAGCAGGGGCGGCTCGATCTGGGCGAATTGGAAAGCCAGCTCGACGACGACACGGCCATCGTCACCATCATGGCTGCCAACAACGAGACGGGCACGATCTTCCCCATCGAGAAGATCGCCGAGATGGTGACCGAACGCGGCATCACCTTCCACACCGATGCGGTCCAGATCGTGGGCAAGATCCCGCTGAATCTCTCCGAAACCCCAATCCACCTGCTGAGTCTGTCAGGCCACAAGCTGCACGCGGCCAAGGGCGTCGGCGTGCTTTATGTCCGCAAGGGCACACGGATCGCTCCGTTCCTGCTCGGCGGGCACCAGGAGGGCGGCCGCCGCGCCGGCACCGAGAACGTGCCCGGCATCGTCGGCCTGGGCAAGGCGTGCGAATTGGCCGCCCGGTACATGGACGACGAGAACACCCGCGTGAAGGCCCTGCGCGACAAGCTCGAAAGCGCTATCCTGGCGAGTTGTCCCGACAGCCGGATCAACGGTGATCCCGAAAACCGGCTGCCCAACACGACCAACATCAGTTTCGAGTACATCGAGGGCGAGGCGATCCTTCTGATGCTCGACCGGTTCGGCATCTGCGCCAGCAGCGGCTCGGCCTGCACCAGCGGCTCGCTGGAGCCCTCGCACGTGCTGCGTGCGATGGGCGTGCCGTTCACCGCCGCCCACGGGTCGATTCGCTACAGCCTGAGCCGGTACAACACCGAAGACGAGGTCGATTTCACCATCGAGAAGATGCCGCAGATCATCGAACGCCTTCGCGAGCTGTCGCCCTTCGTCGGGCAGGTCAGCGTGTAAAGGCCCCTTTTCTCTTGCGTCATTCCTTTGCCGATCGTATTCTCTGGCGTGTCGCGGCCGGCCTGGTCGCTCCGTGTCGGAGGCGTCCCGCCTTCGAATGCGGGTCATCGAAGGGACGCAGGGAAATCTAAATGGATGCAAGCAAGCACACGCAAACGATGCTGGCGGTCCTGATCGACGCCGACAACACCCCGGCTTCCATCACCGACGGGTTGCTCTCGGAAGTCGCCAAGTACGGCCTGGCCAGCGTCAAGCGGATCTACGGCGATTGGACCACCCCCAGCCTGGGCGGATGGAAGTCCGTCCTGCTGGAGCATTCGATCCAGCCGATCCAGCAGTTCCGCTATACCGTCGGCAAGAACGCCACCGACAGCGCCATGATTATCGACGCGATGGACCTGCTCTACGCCCGGCGCTTCGATGGGTTCTGTCTGGTGTCGAGCGACAGCGATTTCACCCGTCTGGCCTCGCGCATCCGCGAAGAAGGGCTGCTCGTGTACGGGTTCGGCGAGCGCAAGACCCCCAAGGCGTTCGTCTCGGCCTGCGACAAGTTCATCTTCACCGAAGTGCTGCGGTTCGAGGAAGACACCGACGAGGCGGTCAAGCCCAAGACCGCCAACGAACTCAAGGGCGACACGAAGCTGGTGGCCCTGCTGCGCAGCGCCGTCGAAGCCGCCAGCGACGAGAGCGGCTGGGCCCATCTGCGGGCCGTCGGCAGCAACATCGCCAAGCAGGCCCCCGAGTTCGACCCCCGCAACTACGGCTACGCCAAGCTGCGCGAGCTGGCGCTGGCGACGAAGCTGTTCGACGTTGAAGAGCGCGCGCACGGGGACGGCCATTCCCGATCCATCTTCATCCGCGACAAACGCAAGAAACCCCAGAAGTAGCCCGCGTCGCCGCCCCTTCCGGGGCTTCCGGGCGTGGGGGAAGATTTCTGTTGATCTTCTGCGCCGGCGGTGCGTCTATATGGGTGTTGCGGCGTGTGCATTGCCGCCCTGATGTGAACGCGGATTGGGATGCAGGCGGACGAACAGGAGACGTGCCATGAGATCTTCACAAGTGTGGTTTCTGTGGATTGTCGCGGGGCTTCTTTCCAGTGTCTCGGTGGCGGCCCAGACGTCTGGCCGGGTGGTCGAAGCGGTCGTACCTCATTTTCACCTGACTGGGATGCTGAGCGAATCGCCCGTGGTCGATCCCTTCGGCCTCACGGGCGGTCAGATCACATCGCTCGGCGAACTGGTCGGCCTGATAGGACGCGCCGCGGCCGATGATCATGTTGCGGCGGTTGTCCTGACCTTCGACAACATGTCGCTCGGGCTGGCTCAATTGGAGGAGCTTCGCAATGCCGTCGGGGGGCTCCGGACCGCCGGCAAGAAGGTCTACGTCCACACCCCCAGCATGAGCACGTTCGTCTACGGCCTGCTCTGTGCGGGCGACCGGCTCAGCGTCGAGCCTCAATCGATGCTCTGGCTGACCGGCATCTACGGCGAATCGCTCTACGTCAAGGACCTGCTCGACAAGATCGGCGTCCAGGCCGACTTTATGCACATGGGCGATTACAAGTCCGCAGCGGAGATGCTCACCCGCACCGAACCGAGCGCTCCGGCCGAGGCGAACGTCAACTGGCTGCTCGACGGCTACTACGACAGCCTCGTGCGCATGATCGCCGGCGCGCGCAACATGAGAGCCCAGCAGGTGCGGGACCTCATCGACCAAGGGCCGTATATGGCCGATGAGGCCCTGGAAAAGGGCCTGATCGACGCGATCCAGACGCGGGACGCCTTTTTGGCCCTGGTCAGAAAAGAGATCGGCAGGCCGGTGAAATTCGACAATCGTTATGGCCGGGACGAAAAGACGACGCCCAACCTGGCCAATCCACTGGCCGTTTTCTCCCTGTTGGCCGAGATGATGAACCCGCCCAAGAAGCCGCAGAAGGATGCGGTCGCCGTCGTCTATGTCGAGGGCGCGATCGTGCCGGGCTATGGCCAGGCCAGTCCGTTCGGCTCCGTCGGCGGTGCCTACGGCGGCAACATCCGCAAGGCCCTGGAAACGGCGGCGGCCGACGACACGGTCAAGGCGGTGGTCCTGCGCGTCGATTCGCCCGGCGGTTCGGCGGAGGCCAGCGAGATGATCCTCAACGCCACCCGGAAGGTCCGAGCCCGCAAGCCCTTCGTCGTCTCGATGGGCGACACCGCCGCCAGCGGGGGCTACTACGTCGCCTGTGCGGCCGAGACAATCTTTGCCAATGAAATCACGGTCACCGCCTCCATCGGTGTGGTGGGCGGCAAGCTCGTGACCGCCGATCTGTGGGACAAGCTCGGCGTCAACTGGGTCGGCTACCGGCGGGGGGCCAACGCCGACATCTTCAACAGCGACCGTCCGTTCGACGATCCGCAGCGGCAGGTGCTCGAACGATATATGCAGACTGTCTACGACGTCTTCAAGGGCCACGT
>JAAYBA010000296.1 GCA_012719085.1 Planctomycetota bacterium | reverse complement strand
GAGCGCTACCTCAAGGGCAGCGTCTCATTCACCAGTTCAGCCGAGTTCGGTACCACCTTTCGGGTCCGCTGCCCCGCGACCGCTGTCTTCTGACTCATGGCGGATCCAAGCCCGGTCCCCTTCCTCCGGGGCCGAATCGGATGTGTGTGGAGATTTCCTGGCATGGGGATGCCGCCTTCGGCTCTCTGCATCCAACATGGCCTTGTCCTGAAACCTGCCCCGACACAATCGGATTGTCATTGGATTTTTTCCTGGCGTTTACAGCATGCCCTGTCTACTATATTACCATGCGATGTATCCATGCAGCAGGCCGATGAATGGGCTTGCTTCGGCACGGGGAGCAGAGAGGCAAATTCAGTGCGGTGTGTGTGCGGATTCATGATCTTCAGTGAGGGTGGAGGTCTTTATGAGCAGACGGGTGCCTCTTGTGGTCGCGTTGATCGGAGTTCTCTGTGGAGCCGGCCCGGCGGCTTTGCAGGAATATGAGAAGTCGGCCCCGACGGATGTTCAAGGCCGGGATGCCGCGCCGATGACCTTCGGAGCAGGGGCCGGCCAGATGCTCGGCGACGTCCCGGGCCTGACGGTTACTACCCCGCCGCCGAACTGGATCGTGCCTGGTCTTCGGTTGACCTACTATATGATTTCGGGGTTCCTTCCCCACGGGCCCCATGCCTACACTCCCGACCCCAAGGGCGGATGGGAAGATCAGCACGGCAACCGCTACGCGCAGCACGAACTCGAGGGTACCGGTTCGCACGGCCTGCTCCAGTTCAACGTCGCGGCGATGGACCAGCAGCAGGTTGCCGTGCAGACTCTTTTCTACCTGTACGAGGGGATGAACACGTCCGAGCCGCTCCAGCGACTCGAGACCGGCTACGTGGGCCAGGCCGGCAATGGGGGCGATCTCTGGCTGCATCCGGAGGCCCTGAAGGCCCTGCTGCAGAAGTATGGCAATCGCCCTCCGCCCGGGCGCGGGCAGTCGGGGATGTGGGTCAGCGCGACGCAACGGCAGATCGAGCAGGCCACCTACAATGCGGTGCTGATCGCACTGATATCCGAGAGCGGCAGCCGCAAGGTCTGGATTTATGACCTGGCCAGCGGCGTCCTGCTGTATTCGAGTGAGATTGCCAAGGCCGGTATGACGGTCGCACAAGGAGCACAGGTTCATCCCGGCGGGGCCATGACCAGGAGCACGACATTCAAAGGATCGCGGACCCTGTCGGTGCCTTGGGCCGCCCAGGCGCCGCCGTCCTGGCTGGGCCAGGCCCGCACGTTCCGTTACAGCGGTTCCTTTCAGGTCAACATTCCCGGCACTGCGGCTACGCCGTTTGCCATCCATGCAGCGGCCACGGTCACCGCCCGGGGTTCCGACTGGGTGAAGTTCGATATCTCCACCGGCGGCCAGGCCCCGGGAATCACCTCGGAACAGACGACGCGCGTCAGCGGCAATCACATGTTTTGCGGCAGTTGGATTCCGCCGGCGGCGATGGGCAGTCTTCAGGCCGGCCAGGTGCTCGACACCGACGGCTTCACCCACGTCACTACGCAGGTTAGTTCGGCAGACCCGCAGTACGTGACCGTGGTTCACAACAATCCTCGCCAGCAGATTCAGTACACTTACCGTCGCCAGGACGGACTGCTCGTGCGGACGCTCGTAAACGACCGTTTCAACCATCTGAATATGAGCAATCAGATGGAGTTGTCATTTGTGTCTATGGAATGAGTCGGGCGCATCCCTTGGTGCGGCCGACGCGGACGATTTCGGAGGTTCCCGTATATGAAAAAGGTCGCTTGTTGCAGTGCCGTCCTCGTGTTGTGCGTGTGCCTGTCTCCGGCCGTCGGCCAGCCGATCCAGCCGAGCAACCCCAATCAGCAGGTGATGCCTGCGCCCGTGCCGCAGACGCAGCCTGCACCTGCCATGCAACGGCAGGGCCTGCAACCCCGCAGAGTCAAGCCCGTTCGCGAGTCGCCCCAAAACGCCCAGATGGAGCAGGCTCGTGGATTGCTGCGCAATCAGGACTATCAGAACGCCTATCGCATCCTGATGAACCTGGCTCAGCAGGAGCATGGGGAGGCGATGTTCTTCCTGGGGCTCATGTACGACCGTGGCAGCGGTGTCCAGCAGGACATCCGGGAGTCGGTGCGCTGGTACACACGATCGTCGCTGGCCGGCTGGTCCGACTCGATGTTCAACCTGGGCCAGAAATACCACAAGGGCGAGGGGGTGCAAGCCGATCAGGTGAAGGCGGCCGATCTGTTCTTCCTGGTCGCGACGACCGGCGACCCCGACGGCCAGTGGGTCTTCGGCGTCTTCGTGGCCGAAGGCACCGGGAGGCCCAAAGATGTGATCGAGGGCTGCGCGTGGTTGCTAATGGCCGCCAGTCAGGGGCATGAAAAGGCCAAGCAAGAACTCCAGACGTATCGGCAGCAGTTGACCGATCAGCAGAGGGGCGACGCCGAGGCGGTGGCCGAGACGCTCAGTGAACTGGTCCGCACCGATGGCTTCGCGCCGGAGAAGATGCCGGTGGTCCCGGTGCCGGCCTTCATGGCCTCCGACGAAGACGATCCAAACGATCAGAAACGCACGGACGATCAGGCGGCCGAGGAAGAGGCCGAGGAAGAGGTGATCGCCCGGGTGGACCTGAAAGGCCGCATCACGCCGACGGGCGATCTTGTGGGCCGGGGGACCTTCACATTCGACCCACAGGTCTATGCCACGATCAAGAGCGTCGTCCAGGACCCCATGTACTTCTTGCGTGAGCTTTCCTCGAATCGCGCCGATACGGAGCTGGCACCGGATGCGACCGCGTCCTATGACGACGCCAGTTCCTCGGTTGTACTCGACGTCCACATGCTCGGCGTGGTGCACAATCGGGGCAACGGGCGGTGGGAGTGGAATGCCGAAGACCAGGAATTCCAGGAGACGGCCACGAATGACAATGGTGAGACGGTCGCGACCTTCCTGTACAAAGGTTCGCCGGACGAGGAGGTCAAATTCGAGGGCCAAGCGTCCTATACGTTTCCGGCTGGAGCTACCAAGGTGGCGTTCGACCGAAGCAAGAAGCTGCTGAGCTATTCCCTGCCTTACAAGGATACGGGTGGCAAGGGACAACTCGATCTTCAATTTACCGCCCGCGACAGGATTATGAGTTGCCTGTACAAGGTCTACGGTATGGAAACCGATTTTCCCGCTCAGTGGGTGGCCAAGGCCCGCGTGACCAACGTCGGCACCGGCCGGATCAGGGATCTGAGACTCCGTTACCGTGTGGAAGGCTATTCGGAGTGGAGCATCTGGCAGAAGTCCCCGGAGGTTCTGCCGGGACAGACGGTCGTCGGCGTGTACAAACCGGTGCTCGACAGGAGCATCGCCTCGCTGACGAGCACGACGCCCGCCAACGTGCTCGTCGAATGGCGCTACATCGACAGTGATGGGCAGCGTCAGGACGACAGCGACGGCAAGCGAGTGTCGATTCTGGGTCGTCACGAGTTCATCTTCTCCAACTTCACCAAAGAAGAGAGCATGGGCAGTTGGTACGACCTGTTCAGCAACTCGGAGATGATCGCCGCCTGGGTGACGCGTGACGACCCGGTGATCAAGCAGTTCGCGGCGATGGCGAATAAGGCCGCCGGCGGCAAGGGCGCCCCGTACAGCGACGAGGCCGCCTACGCCGTGCTCAAGGCGTGCTACGAGCTGTGGCAGGGCAACGATTTCACCTATCAAGGGCCCGTCGGACTGTCGGACCCGACATTGAGTTTTGACAACACGATCGTGCAGAGCATCAAGTTCCCGCGCGATGTGATTCGCGACAAATCGGGCACGTGTATCGAGCTGGCGGCGCTTTACTGTTCGATGGCTCATTCGGTGGGGCTCAAGCCGTATATGGTCCTCATTCCCGGCCACGCGTTCTCACTGATTCGGCTTCCGTCGGGCAATCTGCTGCCCATCGAGACCACAGGCGTCGGCGGGGGCAAGACGCACGGCTCGGCGTCCTTCGACGAAGTCGTGGAAAGCGCCGGAGCGACATACAAGAAAGCTGCGGCAGAGGGACGGGTTCTGGAGATCGACATCGAGGACTGTTGGACGCGGGGTGTCTCATCACCGGAGTTGGAGGCCCTTCCCGCCGATATCCTGCAACGCTGGGGTATTGTTGCCGTCAAGAGCACTCCGAGCCCGAGGCCTGGTCCGGTTCCGCCGCCCCAGCCCCAACCCCAACCGCAGCCGCAGCCGCAGCCCCAGTGGTCGCCTGTAGGATTCTGGGCGGGCACGGCTACGAGCGACTACCCTGCGCTGACCTATCCGATGCAGGTGCAGGTGGCGGCGAGCCAGGGCGGTCAATTCACGGCCCAGTGGTATGGCGAGGCGACGGTGACCGACATGTACGGTCGACAGATGCTCTACAAGATCACCGAGATCTTCGTCGGGCAGATGCAGGGCGACCGGCTCATTATGCAGGGCCAGAGCAAGACCATTGTCGTCAACGGCATGCCGCAGCAGGCGCCCACGGACAGCATGACGGTCCGCATGGAGGGAGCAGAGTTGGTCGGCGACGTCAACGTGGCCACCGGCGGCCGATGCATCTGGCGGGCCCGACGCCAGCAGTAGGCCGAAGGGGGCGAGGAGATATCTCCTCGACGGGCATTGCCGCCTGCGTTCGATGTCTCAAGGGTCCATTGTCGCGGTGGACGCTCGCGCCCGTTCCTCACACACATGGCAAAGCCTTGCCGTGCATCACGGTTGACACGACCCCGTTCGGCGACTATACGATAGGCCGTCCCGCATGTAAGGGAAACCGCAACCGAAGGAGATGTCATGAGCAAGCTCAATACCGTCGCGATGTTGTCACCGGTTCTCGTTTTCTGCCTTTCGGAGGCGGCCTCCGGGCAGATGCAGGAGCGTTCCGAGATTGCGCCGGCGTATCAGTGGCGGCTGGAAGACCTGTATCCTTCGGACGAGGCATGGGAGCAGGCGAAGGAGGTCCTGGCGGCCCGTCTGGGTCAGATCGAGCAGTACCGTGGCAAACTCAACGATGCCGCGACGCTGCTGGCCTGCCTCGAACTGGACAGCGATATCTCCAAGGCGTTCGGCCGTCTGTACAGCTACGCCTCGATGAAATCGGACCAGGACACACGAGTCTCCAGGTACCTGGCGACGCGGCAGACAGTCGAGCAGATCATGACCGAATACAGCAGCCGGGCGTCCTACATCGAGCCGGAAATCGTCGCGCTTGACGCCACGGCCATCGAGCGATTCATTGCCGCCGAGCCGCCACTGGCGGTCTATCGGATGTACCTTATGGACATTCTGCGGCGCAAGGCGCACAAGCTGTCCGAGAAAGAGGAAAAAATCCTTGCGGAGACCTCGCTGATGGCTGGCGGCCCACGCTCGATCTACTCGATCTTCAGCAATGCTGAGATGCCGTATCCCCAGATCGTTCTGAGCGACGGTACGAAGGCGACCCTCAATAAGGCCGGCTATGCCCGCCATCGTAGTTCGACGGTTCGGGCCGATCGTGAGGCCGTCTTCGAGTCTTTCTGGACCGCAATCAACCAGTTTCGGCAGACCTTCGGTGTCCAGTTGTATTCCCATTTGCAGGCCCATGCGTTCACCATGCGGACGCGGAACTACGAGAGCTGTCTGCGCCAGGCGCTGGATCGCAACAATATTCCGACGGAGGTCTATCACAGTCTTATCGACAACGTCCGGGCCAACCTGGACACCTTCCACCGTTACCTGCATCTCAAGAGGCGGATGCTGGGTGTCGAGACTCTGAAGTACTCCGATCTGTACGCGCCCGTCGTCAAGGACGTGGACCTGAAGTACAGCTTCGATGAGGCCAAAGATCTGGTCCTCGATGCCGTCAAGCCGCTGGGGCCCGATTACGCCGGGGTCGTCGAAAAGGCCTTCAACGAGCGATGGATCGACGTGTATCCCACGCCGGGCAAACGCTCGGGCGCCTATTCCAGCGGCAACGCCTACGATGTGCACCCGTACATTCTGCTGAACTACAACGGTCAATTCGACGACGTCAGCACGCTGGCCCACGAGCTGGGCCACACGATGCACAGCTACTACAGCAACAAGAACCAGCCCTTTCCGCTGGCGGACTACTCGATCTTCGTGGCCGAAGTGGCCTCGACGTTCAACGAGGCGCTGCTGATCCACAAGATGCTCAACGACATCCAGAACGACGACGTGCGTCTGTCATTGCTGATGAACCATCTCGACGGGATCAAGGGGACGGTGTTCCGGCAGACGCAATTCGCCGAGTTCGAGCTGCGGATGCACGAGCGGGTCGAGCGACGCGAGCCGGTGACAGGGGACACGCTGACCGAACTGTACGGCGGGATTCTGAAAGACTACTACGGCCACGAGAAGGGCGTCTGTCACATCGACGATCTGTACACCGTCGAGTGGGCCTATATTCCGCACTTCTACTACAACTTCTACGTGTACCAGTACTCGACGTCGTTTACCGCTGCGACGGCCCTGGCCGAAGAGGTCTTCAGCGGAGTCGATGGGGCAGTCGAACGCTATCTCGATTTCATCTCGGCCGGCGGCTCCGACTACCCGGTCGAGATCCTCAAACAGGCCGGCGTTGACATGACGACCTCCGGCCCCTTCGAGAAGACCATGCTCGCCATGAATCGGACGATGGACGAGATCGAAACCATCCTCGCCCGCCAGGGCAAGTGATGGCCTGCCCGACATTCGATTTGGACGGTTCCCATGAGACGGATCGGCAAGAAAGTGGTTGGGGCCATCCTGATCGTTCTGGGATTTCTCGCCTTGGTCACGCCGGCCACTCCCGGCTCGTGGCTGATTCTGGTCGGGCTGGAATTCCTGGGCCTGCGACTGCTTCTGAGCGACCGGCTGCTGATCTGGGCCGACGCTCATCCGGGCACGCTCCTGGAGAGAGTCATCCGTGGGCTCCTGCGGACCGAGCGTCGCCTGTTCGGCGTTCGTAAGGGGCGAGTCTCGCCGCCGAGGAGGCCCTGAGGCCCTTTCGCGTCAAGGGAGTTTCATCTTGATTTCTGCCACCACAGCCGCCATATAAGAGGGCGACGAGTGGCCGCCTCGATCACAGCGTGGGGATGGTCGTCGTGCAAGTTGCGGTCACTGAAACGGATTACTACGAGCACAAGTGAGGACAGAGCGATGCGACAGACTGTGGGCAGGATGGCACTGTGGATGATCGTGGGAATGATGGTCGTTGGGTTGATGGGCTGTAAAGAGGCCCTGGAATCGGGCTCGGCCGACAAGAAGGTGGTTCTGTGGAACGGCCAGGACTTCACGGGCTGGCAGCGCGTTCTGGCCGATCCGGAAGTCGATGTCGACGACGTCTGGTGGGTTCGGGGCGATGCCATCCACTGTAAAGGGCAGCCGTTCGGCTACCTGCGCACGCAGAACCGGTACAGCGACTACCATCTGCACGTAGAATGGCGGTGGCCCGAGACGCCGAGCAACAGCGGCGTGCTGCTCCATATCAACGGGCCCGACAAGATCTGGCCCGAGTGCATTGAGGTCCAGCTCAAGGCGGGCGACGCGGGCGATTTCGTACTGATGAACGGGACCGGCTTGACCGTCGATGGCACCGACCGGCGGGATGCCGCCAAGCGGTTCGTGGTGATTCCCAAGAAGGCGGCCACCAGTGAAAAACCCGCCGGCCAGTGGAATAGCTACGACATCCACTGCAAGGGCGGCTCGATTCGCGTTTACGTCAACGGCGTTCTCCAGAACGAGGGTACGAACGCCTCGCCGATGGCCGGCTATATCGGCCTCCAGAGCGAAGGCAGCCCCATCGAGTTCCGGAATATCTACATCCTTCCGCTCGATTGACGTTGGTTCAGCCGCTTTATCTGGATAGAAATCGCCCTGCCCCCGTGCCGTCGTTGCCGGCTGGCCGGTCAATTGTGGGGTCTGTCCGAAGGTCTGGACTTCGAGCTTTGCATCGGGATTCGAGTCGGCGTTCTCACGGCTGACCCATGGGCCCATGGGCAAATGTCCGAGAATCTCCTTGCATAACGACCAGTGGATCTGGTATAAAAGAATGCAGGCCGCAAGGTCTGTCTTTGGCCGATGCGGCCCTTGAGGTCGTGGATTCTGTACAGATCGGACCGTGAGGCGCGGTTGTGGTGCTGGTCGGAATCGCGGGCTTGCAGAAGGGGTGCCTTCTCCAGCCTTTGACTAGCAGGGGGGGATCAACTTTTGCGCACTTCGCGCGACGTCTGTCCTCGTTGGTTCCCGCGCTGTGCAGGCGCGCATTGAGATTCGGAAGGAGGTGCTTCCGGCCTGAGAGCGGGCCACAGCCATGGTACGTCGTTTGGCCTGGCGACCCGTGCGTCCTGCCAGGCATGGTCGAAACAAGGGTGATTTTCATTGTGTGAGGAGACTTTCATCATGAGAAGACTATCACTGTGGATTGTGGCTGCGGTCCTGCTGGTCGGTGGGGCGGTGCAGGCACAGATGTTCGACATCACCAATCCGGGCGACCCGCTTGTGGGTGTTCCCGACGATGGGAACTGGCCGGCTGGCGAGGAACCGCCGAACGCGATCGACGACGATGTGGCCGTCAAGTATCTCTGCTTCGAGACGTCTTTCGTCGATATCGACGGCAATGTGGACACGGCCAACGGAGGCGCCGGGTTCCGCGTGACCCCGTCGGGCCCGAAGGTGGTGGTCAAGGCTCTGAATTTTGCCACGGCTAACGATGCGGCCGAGCGGGATCCCGTGGCGTTCCGTCTGAGCGGCTCCGATGAGAGCATCGACGGTCCCTATACACTGATTGCTGAGGGCACCATTGATGAGTTCGATCAGGCGACCGCCTATGCTCGACTCACCTGGCTGACGACTCCTGTTGCGATCAACAATCGGAGGGCCTACACGCATTACGAACTGCTCTTTACCGACATTCGAGACCGCAGTCCGGCCAACAGCATGCAGATCGGCGAAGTGGAGCTTCTGTCCGATGGCAGTCTGGCCGGAGGGGCCGGCGTCCCCGTTCCGAAGGATGAGGCGATCGACGTGGCTCGCGACGTGGTTCTTTCCTGGATGCCTGGTGAGATGGCGGCGACCCACGACGTGTATTTCGGAACGGTTTTCGAGGATGTCAACGCGGCCAGCCGCACCAATCCGATGGGCGTTCTGGTCAGCCAGGATCAGACCGCATTGACTTACGATCCGGCCGGGCTGCTCGAATTTGGCCAGACCTACTACTGGCGCGTCGACGAAGTGAATTCTGCCCCCGATTTTACCATCTTCAAGGGCGATGTCTGGACCTTCACAGCCGAGCCGTTTGCCTATCCCATCGCGAACGTCGCGGCGACCACCAATGCGATTTCTGACGAGGCCGCCGGCATTGAGAATACGGTCAACGGCTCCGGTCTCAATGATGCCGACGAGCACTCGACGGTCAGCGGCGATATGTGGCTGGCCAAACCGGGGGATGAACCCATCCAGATCGAGTATGAGTTTGACCGCGTGTACAAGCTGCATGAGATGCTTGTCTGGAATTACAACGTTGAGTTCGAGATCATCCTCGGTTTCGGGCTCAAGGATGTGACGGTCGAGTATTCCGCCGACGGCGTGGAGTGGACGGTTCTTGGCGACGTGGAGTTCGCCAAAGCGGCCGCGAAGAGCACCTACGTGGCCAATACAGCGGTCGGCTTCGACGGCGTGGCCGCCAAATACGTCCGCCTGACCGTCAACAGCGCCTGGGGCACCATGGGGCAGTACGGTCTCAGCGAAGTCCGCTTCCTGTATATTCCCGCGCAGGCCCGTGAGCCCCAGCCGGCCGACGAGGCGACCGCCGTGGCCGTGGATTCGTCTCTGACTTGGCGCGCGGGTCGCGAGGCTGTTTCGCACGAGGTCTACTTCGGCACCGATCCGGAGGCATTGGATATCGTGGCCACGACCGCTGTGGCCAGCCAGACACCTGGGGCGCTCGACCTGGCGACGACTTATTACTGGAGAGTCGATGAGGTCAATGACGCCGATGCGATCCCGATGTGGGAAGGCGGCGTCTGGAGTTTCACCACCCAGGAGTACATCGTCGTTGAGGATTTCGAGAGCTATACCGACGACATCGAGGCCGGCGAGGCCATCTTCGACACTTGGCTCGATGGCTGGGTGAACAACACCGGCTCGACCGTCGGGCACCTGAACAGCCCGTTTGCTGAGCAGACGATCGTCAAGAGCGGCAAGCAGTCTATGCCGTTGTCCTATGAGAATACCAGCGGATCCATTGCCGAAGCTGAGTACACGTTGCAGGCAGACTGGGCAGCGAACGGCGTCAAGAGCCTGTCGCTGGCCTTCTATGGCGATCCCGCCAACACCGGACAGCTCTACATCAAGATCAACAACACCAAGATCGTCTACGACGGCGATGCCGACGACATCAAGAAGCCGGTGTGGCAGGCGTGGAACATCGACCTGTCCGCCGTCGGCAACGTGAGCGACGTGACCAAACTGACGATCGGCATCGAGGGTGCCGGGGCGAAGGGTGTGGTGTACGTCGACGACATTCGCCTGTATCCGAATGCGCCGGAGTACATTACGCCGGTCCAGCCGGACAGCGCGGCCTTGGTGGCGCACTATGCCCTGGACGGCAATGCCAATGACAGTTCCGGCCGAGGCAACAACGGCACCGTCAACGGAATCGCCGCGTGGGTTACGGGTAAGATCAACCAGGCGCTGCAGTTCGATGGCGGTTCCACCTATGTCGATTGCGGCAGCGGGGCGAGCCTGAACCTGACCGATGCGGTTACCATCACCGCGTGGGTCAAGTTGGACGTTGTCGGTGGCGATCGCAAGATCGCCGGCAATCAGGACGGTACGACAGGCGGCTACAAGTTCGGTGTCTACACCAATGACAGGATCGAGTTCGAGATCCGTACGTCCGCCAACGCGTCCACGCTGAACCGAGATGCCTCCGGTGGAACCCCGTTGCAGCAAGGTGTCTGGTATCACGTCGCCGGTGTCTACTCCAGGGAAGGCGCGTATATCCGGACATACGTCTACGGCGGTCTGGACCGAGAGACAGAGGCCACGGCCGTCCTCGGTTCTTCCACGGGGACCTTCAAGCTCGGCCGGGACCCCTTCTCCGAGGCCTACTACTGGTTGGGAGCGATGGACGATGTGCGGGTGTATAACCAGGCGCTCTCCCAAGAAGAGATCCTGGGAATCATGGGGCAGACGGCACCGATGGCCAAGCCGTTTTAGGACTGTCGAGACCGGATGGTCTCCGCAACAGATTTGTCTTCGTGGCTCCGGGGGATATGTCCTCCGGAGCCACGGTGCTTTTGGGGCTGTCCCGCCCGGGACCGATGGGGCGTTGCTCGGTCTTGGAGGATGGACCGGACTCCATCTGCCTTTCCGTGTGTTTTTCTGCCGTCTGCCCTCCCTTCTCTTCCAAAACCGGGACGCGGATGCTATTTCCTTATGGATGGGCTCTTTCCGGACAGTGTCCGAACGCAGTGCAGAAGGGCCCTGTGGATATGTTCCGCCGACGATCGGGGGAGGGGGACGGCGGACCAGTGGTAGTGGTTCTGTGGGATCGGTATGAGCGAACACCAGCCAATCGACGGGCTGCCGGATATGTCACGGGCAGGTGAATTCCTCCGGCTGTATCAGGCCAACGAGCGGAGAATTTTTGGGTTCATCCTCGCCTTGGTGCCGCACTGGTCGGAAGCCGAAGATCTGCTTCAGGAGACCACGATGACCATGTGGTCGAAGTTTGAAACGTTCGAATCGGGCACGGACTTCGCCGCCTGGGCGATGTGCATCGCCCGATACCGGGTGATGAACCACCGCAGAAAGAAGCGCCACCAGCGAGTTCAGTTCAGCGATGAGGTCCTGGAGGCGATTGACGAGCGGGTGCGCAGCACGACAGTCGAATTGGACGCGTTTCGCGATGCGCTCGGCAGTTGCCTGCGAAAGCTGCCCGACCGCGATCGTGAGTTGATTGGCCTGCGGTACGAATGCGACGCGACCCCCAAGTCGGTGGCTCAGCGGCTCGGCCGCAGTGTCGACGCCGTGTACAAAGCCTTGAACCGTATTCACGTCCAGTTGTTCTACTGCATTCGTCGTACGCTCGCCATGGAGGGATCAGCATGACGGACGAGATGGCCGAACGCTCCGAGTTCTTCGAACTGCTTGGTGGGCTGTGCGAAGGGACCCTGACCGACGAGCGGTTCGCCGAGCTCGATCGCATGCTGGCCGCCGATCCCGCCGCGCGACAGTCATATGTGGAGTACATGCTGCTTTGCGCGGAGCTGCGCCGCTATCATGGCATGCGGGACGTCTCGAAAGGGGCGCCTGTGGCAATCGAAGGAATGGCGGAACTGCTGCCGTCGGTGGTGGACGAGATGCAGGACAATCCGATGAGTCTCGGCGACGTCGTCGAGCGGGACCGGGCAATGGCCGAGATGCGAGCGGCCGAAGAGGCGCGGCAGCGTGCCGAGGCCCATCGAGAGGCGATACGAAGGGCCGCCGATGATGCACTGGAACGATTCAAGGAGCAGGAACGCCTTCGTCGCGAGGAACTGGCCTATCGTGAGTATCTTGCCAGACGACGCCAACTGGCGCTGAGCGTGTTTGCGGTGGTGGTTCTGTTGGTTTCTGCTGCGCTGGTGTGGGTCTCCCGATGGCCGGATCGGACTACGTCTTCGCCCGCATCGATGCCGGCAGTCCCGCCCGTGGTGGCCACGATTGTGCGATCGAGTAATGCGCGGTGGGACCTCGCTAGTGTTTCAACGGCCGGGGGCACGGTCCTGAGGGCATCGTCGATGTTCCTGATGCAGGGACTGGTCGAAATGGTGTTCGAAGGCGGCGCCGAGGTGCTCGTTCAGGCGCCGGCCGTGCTGCGGCTGGAGAGTGGCGACCAGATGTTCCTCCATTCGGGCGCCGTGTCTGTGGCAATCGACGAGGACTCGACGGGTTTCATCGTACGCACGCCGACCGGAACGGTCGTCGATTACGGTACGGAGTTCGGCGTTATCGTCAGCCGCAGCGGAGAGACCGAGGCGATCGTCCACAAAGGCAAGGTGGGAATTCGCAGCGGTTCGGACCCTGTTCGTTCGGGGACGTCGACGATCCTGAACACCGGTCAAGCCGGCGCTGTCGATGGTACCGGCAACGTGCTGCCCAGGGCGTATGTTCCCAGCCAGATCGTGCGGGAGATGCCGGTGCATCCGAGCTTCGGCATTCCCGGCAGACGTCTGGATCTGGCCGACGTCATCGGCGGAGGCAACGGCTTTGGTACCGGCCAGGCCACGTCAGCCATTTGTCCTGCCACCGGGGGGCATGTTCGCCCGGTAGAGACAGATCGCCACGGAACGCACCAGTATGCTTCGGTTCACTGGAATCGCTACGTGGACGGCGTGTTCGTCCCCAATGGGATCGAGCCGCAGATTGTCAGCTCCGCCGGCCATACGTTCGACGAATGTCCGGCCACGAACGGCGTGTACTACCTGGAGATCACCAACATAGGCGATGCAGACTGCGGCAGGCAAGTGCTGGGCGGACAGGTCCATGGATCGCCTGAGCAGCCCTGTATCCTCATGCACGCGAATCTCGGCATCACGTTCGATCTGGCCGAGATTGCCTCGCGCAACGCGGGACTTCGAATCGAGCGGTTTCGATCCGCTTATGGTGTGTCGGAATCCGCCACAAGCCGTCGCTGCAACGCGGACTTCTGGGTCCTCGTCGACGGTCGGGTTCGCTTTGCCCAAACCGGTGTGAAGGTCAAGGGAATCGCAGGCCAGATCGACGTGCCGCTGAAGGAAACAGACCGGTTTCTTACGTTGGTCACGACGGATGGCGGAGACGCCGACATCGTCGGCTTGCGGGGAACCGATAGCGACTGGTGTGTTTTTGTCGAGCCGAACCTCGAACTGGCCCCGTCCGCTGACGGGGTTTCCACCCAGGAAATTGGAGTACTGAAATGAGAGCTTGCGGGCCGCCACATGGGCGACCGCGAAAATGACAGACGATATCAACGAACAGACAGCAGGGTGCAGGCCGGGCGGTCTTGCGTTTGGTTTGTTCTTGGGAAGGAGGTGGGTCGGAGGGCATTGTCGCGCTGGTTCTGAGCACGCAATCGGTCGGACGGATCTGTGGTCCCAGTGTTGGTAGGCGTTCGCCGACGCACGGATTGATGATCCAGCCGACCTTGCTGAAACGGGGGATGGTCTCAATCTTGGATGAAGGAGGTACGTATGTCGCGTAAATATGTGTCTTGGATTTGTGTGGTGGCGCTGCTCGCCGTCTGGGTCGGTCAGGCCATGGCCGCCGGCCCGATGCCGTTGGTCTACTACCCTTTCAATGAACTGGAGGGTACGGTCCCCGATGCGTCAGGCAATGGTCTGGACGGCGCGCCCAACGGGGGTCTGGAGTTGGTCGCCGGCGGATACGACGGAAGGTGCTACTCGTTTAATGGGAGCAACAGCTACGTTGAGTTGAATCGCCCGGTCCAGGACAGTTTCACACTGGCGGCCTGGATCAAGACGGAAACCACCGGCTTGGCCGGCACGCAGGCCTACCAGGGCAGCGGTCTATTTTGGTCGGACGTCGCCGGGACAGCCAATGACTTCGTCGTCGCCGTCCTCGGCACCAAACTGTCGTTCTTCACCGGGAATCCAGACGCCTCCGTGAACTCGAACGGTGACATCGTCACGAGCGATTGGGTGCACATCGCGGCCGTTCGGGACACTGCGGCCGGGGCGATCAGCGTTTACATCAATGGTGCGCTTGACAACAGTGTCGCTCACGCGAATACAGGCCCGCTGGATGCGCAGCCGCTCTTGGCCATCGGAGCAAACACGCTCGATTCCCGGTACTACACCGGACTGATGGATGACGTGAAGATTTACGACGTGGCCCTGGCGGAAGCGGAGGTTCGACAGGCCATGAAGGCCGGCCTGCGCGTCGAATTTGCGAGTGACCCCGTTCCGGCGGATGGGCAGGGCGATGTGCCTCGGGATGTGGTGCTCCAGTGGAAGGCGGGGGAGTTTGCGGCGGCGCATGATGTGTATTTTGGCACGTCGTTCGACGACGTCAATACGGCCGGGCAGGCCAATCCGCTGGGCGCGCTGGTCAGTCAGGGCCAGAGCGGTACGAGCTACGATCCCG
>JAAYBA010000038.1 GCA_012719085.1 Planctomycetota bacterium | reverse complement strand
GCCGCCTCCTCAGCAGCGACAGCCACGACCCGGTTAGGCTCGACCACGGCCGGCAGCACAAACGTGTCGGCCAGCTCGGCCTCCGGGACAATCGTCATCACGGAGACGTTGACCGGCGGCGCCTCGGCAGGCGGGACCTCGCTGCTGGGTTGTGGCATCATGGCGATGGCCACGACCGCCCCTACCGCCACGAGGGCAATGACCGTCTTGGTCGCGATACGCCGAAACCGGCCGGAAGTCGTTCCGGCCGTTCGGCCCGGCTGCGATTGATCGCTCATGATTCTACCCGTCTCTCGACAACTCATCGAAGGCGACCCACGCCATAGGCCGCCGGAGAAGCCCGCTACTATAATCCTGCATACGCCCGCCTGCAAGGACCACACGCCAAAGGTCCCACACAGGTCCGATATACACCTAAACACCTAAGAGCAAAGATCTTATCTTCCATCTTCTTCATGCGTCCGCTCGGCTGACCGTGATACACTACCATTACAGTCGCAGGATGGGCACCGCTGGTTTCCGAAACATTCGCTTAATACGATAGCTTAAAACATACGTTTAACAAGTCAAGCTCACCAGACCCGAATTCCGACAAAAAAATGAACCCATCCCACGCCCGTTCGCATCCGCTGTAAGTGTCGCTTGACCCCCGCGGCCGCCGACGATACCATGCCCCGCACAGTCACATGCACAATAGATGCCCTCACGGCGTCCCGTTGAACGCAAAGCAGTCATAAGGAGTGGTCGCGTGCCCCAGGAAGAGCAGGTATTGGTTGTCGAACGGAGGGTCTTGGACGAACTAGGGACCTTTTACGGCTTGAATTTCGACGTCGAACGGTATCTCGACGCCCTTTTCGCGCAAGGTCGGCCGTGCTTCATCGACCGATCCAAGGCGGAGAAGGATCCCTCCTACAAACAGATCATCCCCTACGTCATCCTCACCTGCGAGGACAAATGCCTCAGCTACGTCCGGGGCAAGCGGGCCGGGGAGACCCGGCTCGTCGGAAACCGCTCCATCGGCATCGGAGGCCACATCAATCCGGTCGATCAAACCCTGTTCAGCGTCGATTTCCGCAAGACCTACGCCGAAGCCGTCGAGCGGGAAGTGGACGAGGAAATCAGCGTCGAGTCCAGTCACTCCGACCACGTGGTCGCCCTGCTCAACGATGACTCCAACGAGGTCGGCCAAGTCCATCTGGGCGTGGTCCACTGCTGGGTCCTCGATGCGCCGAACGTGACAAAACGCGAGCAGATGATCACGCAGATGGACTTCATGACCATCGAGCAGTTGCAGGCTGTTCGCGATACGATGGAGACATGGTCGCAGCTGTGTCTCGACGGCCTGGGGCAGATGATGCACCACATCGAGACCCAAATCTGAGCCCACAGATCAAGAGCCCACCCGTTCTTTCGAAAGGATAGACCATGGCCAAACTGATGAATTGCGTATTGCTCGTGGCAGTCCTGCTGGCGACCGGCGCCGGGGCTCAGGAATGGAAGCTGGTCTGGTCGGACGAGTTCAACATCGCCGGCATGCCCGACCCGAACAAGTGGGACTACGAAGAAGGCTATATCCGCAACAGGGAGCTGCAATACTACACGAAGGCCCGTCCGGAGAATGCCCGCGTCGAGGACGGCTGCCTCGTTATCGAGACACGCAAGGACAACTTCGAAGGCCGTCCCATCACCTCGGCCAGCCTGCACACGCGATGGAAGGCCTCGTGGTGCTATGGCCGGATCGAGGTCCGCGCCAAGCTGCCCACGGGCAAGGGCATGTGGCCGGCGATCTGGATGCTCGGCGTCAATCGCGAGATCGGCTGGCCCGCCTGCGGCGAGATCGACATCATGGAAAACGTCGGATTCGACCCGCTGACGATCCACGCCAACGTCCACACCAAGGCCTACAATCACGTCCTGGGCACCCAGAAGGGCAATCGCATCAAGGCGGAGGACCCGTCGAAGAACTTCCACGTCTACGCCATCGAGTGGTTCGAGGACCACATCGATTTCTATTTCAACAAGACCACGTACTTCACGTTCCGCAACGAGGGGACGGGTAACGACGTGTGGCCCTTCGACAAGCCGCACTATTTGATCCTCAACGCCGCCTACGGCGGATCGTGGGGCGGCGCCCAGGGCACCGACGACAGCATCCTGCCGCAGAAGTACTACATCGACTACGTCCGCGTCTACCAGGGCAAGTGACGTCCGCCGCATCGATTCGACCGAAGGGAGAACGCATCGCATGAAAACCCTCCAACGCATCGGACTGCTCTTGGCAGCCCTCCTTTTGTCCACAGGTTGTGCATCGAAAATGGAGATCATCGCCCATCGCGGGGCCTCGTATCTGGCCCCGGAGAACACCGTCGCCTCGGCGAAACTGGCCTGGGAGAAGAACGCCGACGCCGTCGAGGTGGACGTCTACCTCAGTGCCGACGAGCAGGTCGTGGTCATCCACGACGGCACGACCAAGCGGACCGCCGGCGAGGAACTCGATGTCGCGACCAGCACCACCGAACAACTGCGCCGTCTGGACGTCGGGAGTTTCAAGGATGCGGCCTATGCGGGCGAACGCATCCCCGTGCTTGAGGAGATCATCGAGACCATGCCTGCCGGCAAGCGGCTCTTCGTCGAGATCAAATGCGGCCCCGAAGTCCTTCCTGCACTGGAGCGGATCATCGCCGAAAGCGGCAAGCGTTCGCAGATCGTCATCATCGGATTCGGCCTGGAGACCGTCACGGCGTCCAAACAACTCATGCCGGACCTGCCCACCTATTGGCTGGTCGGCACGAAGAAGGACGAGCAGACCGAGCAGTGGATTCCCCACAGCGGGACCCTCGCCGATCAGGCGGCGGCTGCCGGCCTGGACGGTCTGAACGTACACTGGGCCGGCGTCACAGAGGAGTTCGCACGAAGCGTCCGAAAGACAGGCCTGGGCCTGTACGTCTGGACGGTCAACGACTCGGCCGAAGCCGCCCGTCTGGCCAAGATCGGCATCGACGGCATCACAACCGACCGCCCGGGCTGGCTCCGCAACGAATTGGCCGCCGCCAAACGACCGTTCTGATTCCTGAGCTATCTGACTGATCCATAATTGCCGGCATCTGCCTGCATGTCCACTCCGTGCCAAGGTGGTAGGTTTTGACGTTGACTTTCGATGGCATTGCCCTGACGATAGCCGCACCGAATCGAACTTGTGGTTGTTTACAGGAGAACGTAGATGTCGGAGCAGGCACTGACCGTCCTGGCCCGGGTGAAGGCCAGGGCAGAGAAGCTGCAACAAGTGGAAAAGACGCTGGCCGGCCTGTTGGGCCCAACGCGACAGGAGCCCGGTTGCGTCAGTTACACGCTGCACCAGTCGAACGACGATCCATGTGTATTTGTGTTCGTCGAGGTCTGGCGGAGCCAGGCCGACCTGGACGAGCACCTGCAAAAACCCTATCTGCAGGCGTTTGTCGAGGAGGCGGGCGAACTGCTGACCGAGCCGCTGGATGTGACGCTGTGGCATGAGGTCCAGCCGTAGCAGCCGACATCGGCATGGGGGCATGGCATGGAGTACTCGGTTGGACAAACCGGTCGCGTGATCGCCGCAAGGCTGTTCGAAGGCGAGGACCTGTACGAATCCATCGAGCAGATCGCCACGAACGAACGGATTCGCTGTGCGGCCGTGCTGATTACCGGGGGCTTCCGCAAAGCCGACGTCGTCGTCGGCCCCAAACAGGAAGAGCCGAAGATCGAGCCTGATTTTCGCACGTTCACCGGTCCGGGCGAGGCGTTCGGCGTCGGGACAATCTACTGCGACGACAACGGCCCGAAGCTGCACCTCCACGCGGCGATGGGACGGGGCGGGCAAGATATCGTCGGCTGCCCTCGTGGCGGCGCCAAGACCTTCCTGATCCTGGAGGTAACGATCGTCGAGATCGTGGGGATCGAGGCGAGCCGCAAGCTCGATCCGGCCACGGGCTGGAACCTGCTGCGGGTGGGATGACCGAACGCACGCTCCCTACGGCGACAAAACGAACAAGACAACAGGAAGGACCCTGAAGGTGGACCAGTCAGCCCCAATTCCCGATCACATCGATGGACTGCCGAACGTGTGCGGGTCCGAAGACCGAATTGCCGAGACGATGAGCCGCAGCGGGCCGTTCTATCTGCCCGAGAGCGGAATCGAGTTCGACCGTATCCAAAGCGCGTTCGCCATCGCGCTGCACATGCACCAGCCGCTGATCCCGGCCGGCGGCGACGACCTCCGGACGGCGCAGGTCATCAGCAACCTCGAAGACATGATGAACCATCCAGACGTCGGGGACAATCACAATGCCTCTGTTTTCCGCTCGTGCTACGAGCGCATGGGCCGGTTCATTCCGCAGCTCATCTCCGAGGGCAAGCAGCCTCGCGTCATGCTCGACTACTCCGGCTGCCTGCTTCATGGGCTGATCCGAATGGGCGCCACCGACGTGATTGACAGCCTTCGCACGATCACGTGCGATCTGGCCTATCGCAACTGCGTCGAATGGCTCGGCTCGGCCTGGGGCCACGCCGTGGCGCCCTCGACGCCCGTGCAGGATTTTCGGCTGCACGTCCGCGCCTGGCAGCACTTCTTCGCCGCCCTGTTCGGATTCGATGCGCTGGCCCGCGTTCGCGGCTTCAGCCCGGCCGAGATGGCGCTGCCCAACCATCCCGACGTCTGCTACAAATTCGTCAGGACGCTCAAGGACTGCGGCTTTCGCTGGGTCATGGTCCAGGAGCACACGGTAGAGCGGATCGAAGACGGCGGACCACTGCACATGCCGCACGTGCCGCACCGACTTCTGGCCAGGAATTCCAGAGGACAGACGCTCAGCATCACCGCCATCATCAAGACGCAGGGCAGCGACACCAAGCTCGTCGGGCAGATGCAGCCGTATTACGAGGCCAAGGGCCTGGGCCGACGCGAGTTGGCGGGCCGGTCGATCCCGCCGCTCGTGACGCAGATCGCCGACGGCGAGAACGGCGGCGTGATGATGAACGAGTTCCCGCCCAAGTTCTTCAACGTGATGGCCGAAGCATCGGACAGCGCAACCATCCCGGCCAACGTAACAGAGTACCTGGAGTATCTCGATCATCTCGGCATCGGCAAGG
>JAAYBA010000295.1 GCA_012719085.1 Planctomycetota bacterium | reverse complement strand
CGTTTCTTCGGCCAACTCCGGCTCGGCGGTCGTCACGCAGGGGACGACAGGCGGGGCCGGCGCCGTTCGCGGCATGGCACTGGAGAAGTCCAATGCCGACGTGGCGACGGAGTTCGTCACCCTGATCCAGGCGCAGAACGGATTCCAGGCGAATGCGAGAACCATCTCGGTGGCCAACGAGATTCTTCGGGAGCTGACCAATCTGATCCGATAGCGACAGTCACCGGCTCCGATGACGGGCCGATGAGGAATTGAAATGATCGTCAGTGACTTGATACGGGACATGATTCAAGCCGCGACGTCGGTGTTGACGCCGGTGGAGCGTTGGTCGGCTGCGCGCCGTCTGAGCGAGAGTCCGTCGCCGTACACGTCACAGCATGGATTCATCCTGGCGGCCGTCGTGACGCTGGTGGTTCTGATCGGTCTGTTGTGGTGGATCAGCCACCGTCGCCGGACCCAGAGCAAGACACTGACACGCGAGTTGTTTGCCGAGAGCGCGGTTCGCCGGGGGCTCAGCGGACGCGAGCGTCAGATCCTGTTGGCAATCGTCATGCGAGGCGGTCTGCGACGCAGTCACGACATCTTCACGACCGTCGATGCATTCGATCGAGGAGCGGCCAAGCTGCTCGCTGAGTGCCGAAGCACACGGACGCTCGAAGAGAACGAGCGGCTGAAGACGGAGGTTGCCTATCTTCGTGAGAAGCTGGGCTTCCGGGCCCTGCGGGGTCTGGGGGGCTCCGGCGTGTCCCGCCGACCGAGCAGCCGGGACATCCCGGTGGGCCGGATCGTCGAGATGACACGTCGTCGTCGGCATGCGAGCGTGCCCGTTCGGGCCGAAGTGGTGCGGAACGACGATCTGGAACTGGCGGTCCAGTTGGATGAGCCGGTGGAAGCGCGCGCCGGCGATTTGTGGTGCGTACGCTATGCGTTCGGCGTCTATGTCTGGGAATTCGACGCGACTGCGGTAACTTGTGATCGGACACGCCTGGTGCTTAACCATACCGATGACGTGCGCTTCGTAAACCGCCGTCGGTTTCCTCGTGTGGCGGTGCATCTGCCTACGCTGGTGGCGTGTTTTCCCTTCGCGCGAAGACAGAGAGCGGCCGACAACGACCTCCAGGAGGCCGATTGCGACACCATGGTGCTCGACGGACCGACGTTCGTTCCGGGGACGATTACGGAGCTGGCCGGGCCCGGGCTCCGGATCGAGGTGCCGTCGAGGGTACGCCCCGGCGAACGGGTCTTGGTCGTATTTCGACCGACCGGGGTCGAAGGGGCGAAACCGGACCGCGAGCCCGCCATCGACGACACGTATGTCCTGGAGGACATCGGCCTGGTCCGGCATTGTCGCGCCGCATCCGGTGGCATGTCGATTGCCGTGGAGCTTTCGGGATTGAGTGAAGCGGAGATCGACGAACTCGTACGCATTACCAATGCAATTGCTTCGAAGGTGAACGTCGAGGTCGGCGCCGCCGGCGTCTCGGGGCCGGTTGCGCCGGTTTCCGTCGCGGCGGAGGCCTCTGTGGTGCAGGAGATATAGCATGGCCGACGCAGGAGCCCAAGTCCGAGCGAGCCTCAAGGCGTTGACCAGAGAGTTTGACATCATCGCCCACAATCTGGCGAACGTCAGCACGGCGGCGTACAAACGAAGGTGCAACGCGTTCTCAAGCGTCTTGGCCGAGCAGGGGGCGGGGGACCCGCAGGGAGGGGGGAGTTCCATCGATTTTACGCAGGGCAATCTGGTGGAGACCGGACGGACCCTGGATGTGGCGCTCTACGGCAAGGGGTTCTTCGTGGTGGAGACGCCCGAAGGGCCGTTGTATACGCGGCATGGCGTGTTTCGGGCGAACCAGAACGGGCAGATCGTGGACTCGGAAGGGCGCACGCTGGCCGGTACGGCCGGACCGCTCGTCATCCCGGCGGGGATGGATGTGTCCCAGGTCACCGTCAGTCAGGATGGGCGGATCAACGTTGACGGTGCATCGGTCGGGCAGTTTCGGATTGTCCGTTTCCCCGACAAGGAAGACCAGCTCGAGCCCATTGGCCTCGGCTGCTATCGCGCGCCCGAGGAGGTGCGACCGGAGGAGACGGAGGAGGTGACTGTCAAGCAGGGGTATCAGGAGGCCTCCAACGTGCAGATGATCGATGAACTGGTCAGCATGATCATGGTCTCCCGGATGTACGAAGCGAACATGAAGTTTCTGAACTCCAGAAAAGACACGACCAGTAGTGTGATCGGAGTGGCCATGGGGTAGCGTGGCCCGTCCGGTCCGAAGTGAATACGACAAGGAGAGATACCGATGCTGAGAGCCTTCTCCACAGCCTCTACAGGAATGATGGCGCAGCAGACGTTGGTGGACGTCATCGCCAACAACCTGGCCAACGTCAACACCACGGGATACAAGCAGAGCCAGATTCAGTTTCAGGACCTTCTGTATGCCCGGCAGAAGGAGGCCGGTACGGAGGTGGCGCCCGGCATCAACGCGCCGACCGGCCTGGAGGTCGGCAGCGGCGTACGCGTCGCCTCGACGTTGAAGATCTTCAGCCTGGGCGAGTTTCGTAACACTGGGCGCAACATGGACATCGCGATCCGGGGTGAAGGATTCCTGCAGGTCCTGATGCCCAACGGGGATATCCGTTATACCCGCGATGGATCATTGCAGATCAACGCCAACGGTCAGGTGGTCAGCATGACGGGCTATCTTATCGAGCCGGCCCTGGCGATCCCGACGGATGCGGCGACGATTGACATCGGCGCCGATGGAGGCATCAACGTTACCGACCAGGCGGGCGTTCGCTCCGTCGTCGGCCAGATCCAGTTGGTTCGCTTTCCCAATCCATCGGGTCTGCACAGCCAGGGCGACAACCTCTATGGGCCGACCGACGCCAGCGGTGAGCCCTTGATCGGTCTTCCCGCCCAGGACGGATTCGGGTCGATCCAGTCCGGTTTTCTGGAGAAGTCGAACGTGCACATGGTCAACGAATTGGTCAATCTGATTACGGCCCAACGCGCCTACGAAATCAACTCGCGCGCCATCAAGGCGGGCGACGAGATGCTTCGCAACACGAACAACATCTTCTAAAGGAGCCGCCGATGAATCGTAGCGTCCTGTGTCGTGTCGTGACGGTTGGGTGTCTCCTTCTGTTCGGGGCTGTGGCGGGCTCGGCCGTCGGGAGCGATCCCGATGTCGATGTGCGCCTTCAGGTCCATCTGCCCCGCGAGATGACGGTCGAGGGAAACCAGTTGACCCTGGGGCAGGTCAGCGTGGTCCGAGGGCCCGCATTGACGGCGGCGCAGGCGCGCGGGGTTCGCCTGGGCCGATTCTCGGTGCCGGGCCAGAGCGTGGTCCTCGATCGTTCCACGATCCTGAGCCGTCTGGCCTCCTGTGGGATCGGCGCCGAGCAGGTGCGTCTGACCGGCGCCGACGCCGTGACTGTGCGCCGGCGGCAATCGATCGTCGAGGTCGAGGACTTCGTGGCGATCGGACAGCAGTTCCTTCGTCAGTTCGCCTCCTCACACTCGGTCAGTGAGGTCATTGTGGTCACTCGTCCGAAGGATCTGGTTCTTCCCGATCAGCCGCAAGACGTTCAGTTGAAGCCGCAACTGGTTCGTGAGACGACGCGAGGCCATCTGACCGTTCGGGTCCACGTCCTGGCCGACGGAAAGGAGGCGGGGACGCGCGACATCTCGTTTCGCCTGAAGTACCAACGGCATCGGATCGTGGCCGCCGACGCGATCGCCGAAGGGACTGTGCTGAGCCCCGGGAATACAAAGATCGAAACCGTCGTGTCGGACCAGCCGGAGCCGCCCGGATGGAGACCTCCGTATGGATGGGCGGCAACCCGCTCCATCGCCGCCGGCTCGGAAATCCAGGAAAGCATGCTCAGCGCAGCACAGACCGCCGTGCTCGTGCGACGCAACGAAACGGTGCTGATTCGCCTCGAGCGGCCGGGCATTCTTGTGACTGCCATGGGTACTTCGCTCCAGGAAGGCCGCACGGGTGAGCTTGTCAAAGTGCGCAATTCCGACTCGTCCCGGGTGATCGTCTGCAAGGTGATGCCCGATGGTTCGGTGGAGCCGGCACTGTAGACTCCGAAAGATACGGCGGATCCCTTCAGCGGGTCCGGCCCAACTGTGGAAGGACAACACATGAACAAGACCATGACACTGTTGGCGGTTGCCCTGCTCCTCGGAGCGGCGGAAACGCTGTCTGCCGCGTCGATCTGGGCCCGACGCAATACGAATATGAAGACCGTCTATGCCGACGACGTGGCCCGCAACATCGGCGACGTCCTGACGATCAAGATCGCTGAAGACAGCAAGGTCGACAACAAGGCCAAACGCGAGCTTCAGAAGGAGACGGACCGTTCGAGCGCCTTCAACGGCGATCTGAACATCGACCACGTTCTGCCCAGCATTCCCGGCTTCACGATGAACGCCGTATCGGCCAACGAGCAGAGCAGCAAGGCCGACCTGAAGGACGAGCGAAGCTTCGCGGACCGCGTCAGCGTAGTGGTGGTGGACATCCTGCCCAACGGGAATCTCGTGGTGATCGGGACGCGCGACCGCAACATTGCGGGCGACACGCAGACGATCGAAATCAGCGGCATCGTTCGGCCCAGCGACATCGCCTTCGACAATACGATCAAGAGCGAGCAGGTGGCGAACTTCCGGATCGTCAGTCAGAACAGCGGTGTGGCGGCCCCTTATATGAGGCCGGGATGGCTCGGACGGATTTTTGACGTTGTATGGCCGTGGTAGCCTGTCAGGTGGTGCTGGGTCTGTCTTCGAGGGATTTGGTGTCCCGTGTTTCTTCAAGAGGTATGACGATGAGATCGATAAGTGGATGCAGGGCGACGAGACGAGCCGCCGGGTTCCGGGGATCGTCTTCGGCTGTTCGACAGACGCGTGCCGGGATGGCGTTCCTGCTGATGCTGGTCGTCTGCGGTTTGGTACGTGGCGAACGCATCAAGGACATCGTCGATATCCAGGGTGTACGAGGCAACCCATTGACGGGTGTGGGGCTGGTGATCGGTCTGGCGGGGACCGGCGACTCAGGGCTGTTGTCCCGGCAGATGCTGACCAACGTTCTGCGGGAATCGGGCCTGGTTTTGTCACCCACCGATCTGAGCGGAGGCAACATCGCCGTGGTGATGGTGACGGCCGAACTGGGGCCGTTCCACCGGGAAGGGATGCGCATCGACGTGGACGTCTCGGCGCTGGGCGACGCCAAGAGCCTGCAGGGGGCGATGCTCCTGCCGACGCCGTTGAAGGGCCTCGACGGCCAGGTGTACGCGGTGGCGCAGGGGGGCATGTCGCTGGGCGGCTGGTCCGCCGGGGGCAAACAGGCTTCGCTCTCGAAGAACCACCAGACGGTCGGCCGCATCGCTGATGGCGCGATCGTGGAAAAGGCCGAACTGGCCAGTTTCATCGAGCAGGCGGCGGGCCAGCGTTTCATTACCTTGAGCTTGCGCAACAGTGATTTCTCCACGGCCCAGCGGATCAGCAACATCATCAATCAATCGCATGCGGACAGCGCGTTCGTTCTCGATGCGGCCGGGGTCAAAGTGCTGGTCCCCACCGAGATCACGCAGAGGAGCGTCATCGCCTTTCTCGACGAGATTCTTCAGATGGAAGTCGTCGTCGATACGCCCGCCGTCGTTGTGATCAACGAGCGGACGGGAACGATCGTAGTCGGCGAGAATGTCGGGATCTCTTCTGTGGCGATTGCCCAGGGCAGCCTTGTGGTCAAGGTCAAGGAAACCGCCCAGGTCTCGCAACCGACAGCGCCGTTCTCCGATGCCGGAACGACGGAGGTCATCCCGGAGACGATGGTGGGCGTAGAAGAGCAGAGCGCCTATCTGATCCCAGTGGAACGTGCGGTGACGGTATCGGAACTGGCCAAGACGTTGAACGCCATCGGCGCGTCGCCTCGCGACCTGATTGCTATCTTCAATGCGTTGAAGGAGGCCGGGGCTCTGCAAGCGAAACTGGTCATCATGTAAGGAGATCCGGATGGACGGCATTGAATCGATTGCCATGCCGCTGGCCGTATCGCCGCCCACTCTTTGCCGGGCGGCGTCGAGCGTCTCGGGCTCCGTCGAGTCGATGGACCTTGAGACGATCCGAAGCGCATCCGACGAGAAGAAGAAACAACTGGCGAAGGACTTCGAATCGGTCCTTCTGACCCGACTGTTCGACGAGGTCCGCAAATCCATCGAGGACTCCGGCTTCGACGACGACGTGGCGGCCGATCAGGTGCACGGCATGTTTTGGTCGTACCTGGCCCAGGACGTGGCGAACAAAGGCGGATTCGGTCTATGGCAGGATCTCTATCAGCATTTCAAGGCCCTGGAAGGTGATGACACAAGCGGCGGATTGGTGAACGAGGAACTATGATGATGACATCCGGTCTGATGGAAACCAAGGTGGATGCCTTGCTGGAGGCCCTCGACGAGGACATTCGGCACATGGAGAGCACTCTGTCGCAGTTGGACGCGCTCAGAGCGCTGATCGTCAAGCGGGACGATGCAGCCCTCGAGGAGCTTCTGCACGGTTTGCGGAACGAGGCCGAGTCTCGCATGGCCGGGGTCCAGAGACGGGAATCGCTTCGAAAGGAATTGGCCGCAGAGTTGAACGTGGATCGCGGCACGATGACGCTCTCGGTGTTGCAGGAGGCGCTGTCCGGGCCGCGACGACAGGCGGTCGCCGATCGTCAGGCGCGCCTCAAGATGCTGATCGTCCGAATGAAGCGAGAGTACGCCCTGACGAGCGCGCTGGTGACGGATTGTGCCCGTTTCAATCGATCGTTGATGCACATGTTCTTCGGACTGAATGGCAAGGGGGACACCACGTACAGCGCCACAGGTTCGGCCCGGCGACATGCGGAGGCGTCCCTGGTCAATCTGCACTATTAGGTTTTAGACAACGTCGTCCGTCCGGAACGCTGAAACGCGCCAGGATGGAGATGGGGATCGGATCATGCAGAACTACGTAATCGGGCTGAGCGGTTTGAATGCTGCCTATGCGGCGCTCGACGTGGTCGGCAACAACATCGCCAACGCGTCGACGGAGGGCTACCACCGTCAGCGGGTGGAGTTCGTCGCCGCAGGAACGGTCCGAAGCGGCACCACAGAGGTCGGCGGCGGCGTGCAGGTGCTGGGCGTCGCCCAGATGATCGACAGTCTGCTGGAGGGCGAACTGGTTCGTCAAAAGTCCTCCTATGGGCAGATCTCCCAGGAGTTGACGACGCTGACCAGTGTGGAGACGATCTTCGGAGAGTTCATCGAGGAAGGGGGACTCAACGCCACGATCGACGCGTTCTTCGACGCCCTGCGCGGCATGGCGGCGCATCCATCGGAGAGCGTATGGCGCAATGAGACGATCACTGCGGCCGAGGTGCTGACCAGCGAATTCCGCCGCATGGGCACGTCGCTGACTCAGATGGAGGATGCGATCGTTACGGAGGCGCAGAACGCCGCCGATTCGATCAACACGCTGGCCAAGCAGATCGCCGAGCTCAATATGCAGATCCAGAGCGTCGAGATCACGGGCGGACAGGCCAATAACCTGCGGGACCATCGGGACAGTCTGGTGTCGAAGCTGAGCGAGCTGGCGGGGGTGGAGGTCGTGCCCCGCGACTACGGTGTGGTGGACATCTCCCTCGGAGGTCTGCCCATCGTCACCGGCGCCGTGTCCCTGGAGATCAGCGCCACGGTACAGGAAGGCCGGGTGCTCAACATCTCCGCCGCGGGCACCACCGGATCGAGCCTGAACGTCCAGGGGGGGCGATTGGGGGGATTGCTCACGCTGAAGAATGACCTTCTGCCGGGGCTTCGCAACGAGCTGGATACATTGGCGAAAGGAATTATCAGTCAGGTCAACGCATACCACGTGCAAGGCGTGGGGCTGGACGGCTCGTTCACGCAGTTGATCGGGGAGGGTCTGCCCGCCGAGAATCTGGCCGATGTCGAACCACCGATTGTGGACGGGACATTTCATATTCGGTTGACGAACACGGCCACCGGCGAAATCACGCGGCACGCGATCGATATCGACGTCTCGGGAGCGACACCGGACACTCTGTTGTCGATTGCCGCCAAGATCGACGCCGTCGATGGTCTGAATGCGTCGGTGGGTTCTTCGCGACTGCACATTATCTCCGATCTGGGCTATACGTTCGATTTTCTGCCCGCGCTGCTTCCGGAGCCGAACACCGGCAATCTGACGGCAGGCTCTCCGCCGGCGATTTCACTTTCCGGCATCTACACGGGAGAGCTGAATCAGACGCTCACCTTTACGGCTGTCGGTACGGGGAGCGTGGGCAGCGGCAATCTTCGACTGGACGTCACGGGGGAGGCGGGCGACCTGGTGGCGACGCTGAACATCGGGTCGGGCTATGCCGCCAGTGACGTGGTCGAACTGAAGAACGGCGTCAAGATTGCCGTTGGAACGGGCGACTTCAATGACGGCGACAGCTTCGAGGTCGACGTCTTTGCCACCACGGATACATCAGGCTTCCTGGGGGCGGCGGGCATGAACACGTTCTTCACCGGCGCCAGTGCCTCGGAAATGCGTCTGTGTACCGATTTGGCGAACGACCCGAGCCGGATCGCCACTGCCGCCGGCGCGGACCTGAGTGACAACGCCGTCGCGCTGCAACTGGCGCGCATCAAGGATGAGGCGATCGACAGTCTCGATGGCCTGACGGCCAACGAATACTACCAGCGCATCGTGGCCCGTGTCGGACAGGAAGTCTCCCTGAAGCAGTCCCGACAGGACAACATCGAGGCGTTGATCACAAACCTGGAAAAGCGACAGGGTGAGACCAGCGGCGTCAATATCAACGACGAAGCGGCCCAGTTGCTCGTGTTCGAGAAGATGTTCCAGGCGGTGGCCAAGTATCTGGCCACGCTCCAGACGGCCATGACCACGCTGATGGACATCGTTTGATGAAGCGGTGGTTGCGGTCGAGAGGGGCGTGCGGCGAACGCCGGCGCCGAGGATGTGTTGAAATGCTTGTGAGGTGACTATGAGCGGCTCGTTGGCGAGCATCTATTCGAATGTCAGCTATTCCCTGTCACTGCATGCCAGGGCGATCACCCTGTTGCAGGAGCAGACCTCCACGGGCAACCGGGTCAATCGCGCTTCCGACAGTCCCTCCGAAGCCTATCGGATCCTGGGTCTGAACACGCAGCATCGGGGTCTGGAGGGCTATCTGGAGAACGCGGTCGAGCTGATCGGGACGCTGGAGATCTCCTCGACGATCCTGGAGAACATGGCCTCGGAGCTGTCCTCCGTCGAGACGTTGCTGACGCAGATCGTCGGCGGCGTGTACGACAAGGAGGGTCAGAAGAGAATCGCCGACAAGATCAACAGTACCCTCGAGCAACTGGTTTCCCTGGCCAACACGAAGCACGCCAATCAGTATCTGTTCGCCGGAAGCAGCACCAGTACGACGCCCTATGCGGTGGAATACGCGAATGGGCAGATCGCCGGGGTGACCTATCAGGGCAGCGACGAAGCGCGTCGCGTCGATGTCGCGCCGGCGGTGGACATCGCCGCCTATCACGTGGGAGACGACGTCTTCCGCGTGGACAGGCGGGCCAGCCCCGTGATTCTCGGCAACACCGGGGTCCAGGCGGGGACCGGTACGTCGAACATCCGCGGCGATGTCTGGATGACCGTCGAGCACGACGGGACCAACTATCAGATATCAATTGACGAAGGGGCCACGTTCTTTACCGTGCCGGCCGGCGGCGATCCCAATCAGGCCATCACCGATTCCCGGACCGGTCGTGTGCTCTATGTGGACACCACGTCGATTCAGAACACCGGGGTCGATCTCGTGCGGGTCCCTGGAACGTACGATGTGTTCGGGACCCTGATCAGTCTGCGGGACATGCTCAACAATGACCGGGATGTGCCCGTGCAGGAACTGCTGGGATATGTGGATGAGTGCGTCAAGGCCGTCAAGGAGGTGCGCGACCTTCTGATCCAGGCCAACGTTACCACAGGGTCTAGAATTGGCTTTCTGAACACGCTCAAAGACACGCTCGACAATATGCAGTTTAATACAGAGGACGAGACGACAAGGCTCCAGGAAGCCGATATTGCCCAGATTGCCATCGATCTGTCGCGCAGGGAGGTCCTCTATCAGATGTCGTTGTCGGTGGCGGGCAAGCTGATGACCCTGTCTTTGCTGGATTTCATCTGATCGCCGGGCCATCGCCGGCGTGAGCGGTGGTCGTTTTTTCAGACGTCGGTGTCTGATTTCTATCCATCCGGCGGCGGTGAGGGAGCCGTGCGCGAAATTAACCCCGTTTCTCTATGACGGCATGTGATTTGCAGTCACCCAGACAGTCCCAATCTATTTGTTGGTCAGAATGGAGTTATGCAGATGACGACAGAAACGGGTGTCAGCGCCTACCAGCGTGGGCTGGATCTGGCTGAGGCCGGCAAATACGAAGCCGCATTGAATTGCATTCAGGAGCATCTACGTCGATCGCCGCAGGACCCACAGGCCCTCAACGACGCCGGCGCAATACTGCATTGCATGGGCCGCTCCGAGGAGGCGGTCGGGTACCTGGTCAGGGCCCATGCGCTCCAGGCCGACAGCGGCGAGATCGTGTGGAACCTCGTGGAAGCCTACCTGGCCACTGGAATGGCCGGCGAGGCCGCGTCGTTGCTGGAGACGATGGAGCGGATGGACATCGTCAGCATCGAGGCGCTGAACCGGATCGCCACCATGCTGCTCGATCAGGGGCGCAAAGGCCAGGCCGTCGAAGTGCTCTTGCGGTCCCGTCGCCTCTGGCCCGAACAGTCGGTGCTCACCCCGATCCTGGAAGTCATTCGCAGCAAGCGGCCGAAGATCGCGATGTTTCGCGCAGGGGACGGTCTCGACGGCGTGCTGGGGGAGGCGTGGGCGTTCTTTGAGGAGCGTTTTCAAACGCAGTTCTGCACCGATCACAGACCGGACGAACTGGTCCGGCTGATGCAGTGGTGTGACATCGCGTGGTTTGACGGCGGCGGCCCGCTGGCGGCCGAGGCCTCGCAACGGCCCCGCTCCTGCAAGACCATCGTCAGTCTGCGACGGTCGGACGTTCGCGATGATTGGGTCCGGCGGGTCCGATGGGAACATGTCGATATTCTGGTTCAGATCGGCAGTTCGGCCGTCGAGGAAACGCTGCTGGCATGGGTCCCCGACATTCGGAACCGGACGCGTCTGGTGGTCGCGCCGCACGGGGTCAATCTCGAACGGTACAGATTCCAGCAGCGCGCACGCGGCAAGAACCTCGCCTGTATGGGACGCTTGTCCCTGGAGGCCAACCCGGCCTTTCTGCTGCAATGCATGCAGAAGCTGCACTACATCGACACCGGCTATCGGCTGTTTTTCTCGGGCGATTTCGACAGTCCGATGCTCGAACAATACACGCGGCACATGGTCGAGGCCCTCGGTCTGTCCGACGCGGTCTCGTTCGAGCCCTATCCGAACGATCTGAACGCCTGGCTCGGGGACAAACACTTCGTCGTTTCCTGCGGCCTGGGCGAAAGCCAGATCGAGTCCTTGCTGACAGGCATGGCCTGCGGACTGACGCCCATCGTGCACAACTTCGCCGGGGCCGACCGTCTGTTCCCCTCGAAGTATCTCTTCAACATTGCCGAAGAGTTTTGCGAACGTGCACTGGGGCCTGAGTACGATCCGGCCAACTGCCGCCGATTCGTGGAAGACCGCTATCCACTTCGGGAGCAACTGCGTCAGATCGGCGGCATTGTGAACCAGCTTGAGAGCGAAATCGAGTCGCCGTGTCCCGTTGTCGGTGGTTCGCCCGGCGGGATCTGCGATGTCTCTGCCTCAAGGGGCCAGCGCACCTGCGGCGGCCCCGTGAGTGTCGACCTGTGATGGTGACCTGTACGTGAGAGCGAACACCTGTTCAACGCCTGCAAGCCCGCGTCGGAACGCGCCCGTTCGGGTGGCCCCCGATCGAAGAGATCGACAGGGTCCCCTGGTGAGCATTCTGCTGCCCACCTACAATCGGCGTCGATACCTGCCATACGCTCTGGCCAGCGCGGTGGGACAGACCTATCGGAATGTCGAGGTCTTCGTCGTCAACGACGGCGGCCAGGATGTCAGCGATGTCGTTCGCGCGTTTGGAGACCCGCGAGTCCATTTCATCGACCGGCGCGAGAACCGTGGCAAGCCGTATTCCCTCAACGAGGCATTGGCCCGGGCGCAGGGCAAGTATGTGGCCTATCTGGATGATGACGACGTCTATTATCCCAACCATGTGCAGGTCCTGGTCGACGCCCTCGAAGGTTCGACGGACTGTTGTGTGGCGTACAGCGATTTGTACAAGACCTACTGTCATGTGTTGTCCGACGGCGACCGGGAGATTCGGAGCAAGTACGTGGAAGTCAGTCGGGACTTCGACCGGTTCCTCATGCTGTATTTCAACCACGTGCTGCACGTGTCCCTGATGCATCGCCGTGATCTTCTCGATCGCACTGGCCCGTACAACGAAGATCTGAACATTCTGATCGATTGGGACATGACCCGCCGGCTGGCGTTCTTCTCCGATTTTCTGCATTTGCATGTGATCACCGGCGAGTTCTACAGTCCGATCGGGGATTCGGATCGCATCTCGATCCAGCGCCGCAAGGATCCCCGGGAATACCTCCGCAACGTTCTGGCCATCCGCACGACGCATCCACCGAAGCCATGGGACAAGCTCGACGAGTTGTCGATCATCGTGCTGGCCGACCGGCTGGATCAGGATCTCGCCGAGACGTGCAAACGTCTCTGGCGACATACATTCTATCCGTATCGCCTGTATCTGCCGCTTGTGCCCGAGGCAATCGCACGGCTGGACAACCAGATGCCGAACGTCGTGCTCGTTCCGGTCGATCCCCTCAGCTCGCCGGCCGAGCGTCTCGACGTGGCGCTGCAGCGGGCCGAAGGGCGGTACGTGGCGATCCTGCCCGGCACGCTGCCCGTAGAAGAGATGTGGGTGGAGAATCCGCTGTATGCCCTGATCCACGATCCGTCGAATCGCGACGGTTTCCTGCTGGCCGGCGCCGGAGGGGAACGGTGGGGGGGCGTAGTGAGACGCGT
>JAAYBA010000294.1 GCA_012719085.1 Planctomycetota bacterium | reverse complement strand
TCGGTCATCTGGTTGTCGAAGATCTCGTTGTCGTAGTCCTGTTCGAGCTTGGTGACGGTTTCGGCCAGCTCGGGCTGCTCGTTGACGACCTCGGTGAGTCGGCGTTCGAAGTCGTCGGCGGCCGCCCGCAGGTCGTCCAGGTGCAGCTCCAGGCTCAACAGGCCCGCCACCCGGCGCACCATCGCATCGATGCACTTCGGATTGCCCCCCTGGACGTACGCCGGCACCGTCGCCACGAGGCTGACCATCTGGACATCGCGCTGCTGGGCCAGGGTCGTCAGATACGTGACGATGCTGGCGGGCCCTTCGTAGTCGCTGAAGCGGATGCCGTACGCCGCGAACACCGGCTTGAGGGACTCGCTGCTCACCGAGCAGAACAGATGTGGGTCGCGCGTGTGCGGCACCAGACCCGAGTCGCTGCCAACGAAATAGACCGTCTTGACGCCGAACCTTTCACAGAGCCCGAAGAGGCAGTCGGCATAGTCCTGCCACGCCAGGTTCGGCTCCTTGCCGAGAAAGAGGATCACGTCGCTGTCCGGTGCGGCGAAGAACGCGTTCTCCGGCAGATCGAACGCCCGCACGAGGCCGCCCTGAATCCGGCAGTGCGGCCGGAACAGCGCGGTCAGCTCCATCGCGCCGGGGAAGCTGTAGATATAGAATCCCTCCGGCTGGATCTCCGCAAACCGCCGGGCCCCCAGCTTTTCGGTCAGGATGCGGATCGTCCCCGTCGAGACGTCGCCCCCGTCCATCCATCCGGAGAACCCGACGACCAGCCGGGGATTCGAAAACGTCGGACTGTCGTGGATGCGCAGTCTGTCGTCGGCCATGGCTCTTCCTTATCGCAGATCGATTTTCGGTACCGTACCCCGCGCATGCTAAAGCACCCCGCCGTCCTCTGCAAGCCCCTTTGGCCGAACCCACAGAGCCCAGGCGCACGGCGTGTTCGTAGGCGCCGAGTTGCATACGTCTTCATGGCATATCGAGTTGCTCAGCGGCCAGAACACACCCACAGACCCTTCTGCTGCACAAGCAATGATCAGGTCGTGTGCCAAAGGGCGACGCATGCGTCGCCCCTACCACCCATAGAGTCCGGACGCACGGCGGGCGATGTGGATTTTCGCGAAGAACCGGATTGTTCTATTGACTAATTCAATTTTACAGTTAAACTATGTGATAGGATTGTGAACCAGTAAGGACCAGAGCATGAAGAAGAAACCGAGAAAGGACGCGCAGGCGACGCGGGAGCGGCTGTTGGCGGCGGCGGCCGAGGTGTTCGCCGAGAAGGGGTACTGGGTGGCGACGCACGCGGAGATCTGCGAGCGCGCCGGCACCAATACGGCGTCGGTGAACTACCACTTAGGCAGCAAGGAGAACCTGTACGTCGAGGCATGGCAGCATTCGCACGATGAATCGATGCGGGTCCATCCGCCGGACGGCGGCGTGTCGCCCGAGGCCCCACCTGAAGAGAGGCTGTACGGGCGGATTCTGGCGTTCATGCACCGAATCACCGATCCGGACAACCACGAGATCGAGATGGTTCACAAGGAGATGGCAAACCCCACGGGACTCCTGATGGGCGCGATGCAACGCACCATCGAGTCGGAGCGTCAGTGCACGCTGGCCCTCGTCCGCGAGTTGCTGGGCGCCAAGGTGAGCGAGCAGGCGGTGTGTCTCTGTGAGATGAGCTTGATGAGCCAGTGTTTCGGCCCGATGCTGCACCTGCGGCACCGGAAGATGCCGCCCGGTATGCCGCGTCCACCCGCGCCGCTGGCCGACCTGAGCGTCGAGCAACTGGCCGATCACATCGTGCAATTCACCCTCGCGGGGATCCACGGGATTCGCGAGAATCGCAAGAACGCAAGCACAAGCGGCAAGACGCGACGATCGCGTAGGGGCGAATGAGCATTCGCCCCCACCTGAGACGGGAGTAGTCTATGAATACCATTCGCAACGCAGGCTCGATCAGGCCGTTGTCATGGCGGTACGGGGCGATGGCGCTGGTGATGTTGGCCGGGTGCAAGGTCGGGCCCGACCACGTCGCGCCCGGGCCGGCGGCACCGGCGGGCTGGCGCAGTGAACTGCCGACCAGCCTGATCGGCGAACCGACCGACCCCAACCTGCTGGCATCGTGGTGGACGACCCTCGACGACCCGCAATTGTCGAGCCTGATCGAGCGCGCCGTGGCGGGCAATCTGAACCTGAAGACCGCGCAGTCGCGGATTCGCGAGTCGCGGGCCCGCCGGAGCATGGCCGAGGGCAGACTGTTCCCCACTCTGAACGCCTCGGGCTCGGCCACATCGCGGCGGACCGATACGAACGTGGGCTTCGATTCGCACGGCGAGGTCTACTCGGCGGGCTTCGATGCCGGCTGGGAACTCGACCTCTTCGGCGGTGTCCGTCGTTCCATCGAGGCGGCTGAGGCCGACCTGGCGGCCGGCGAGGAGGACCTGCGCGACGTGCTCGTCTCGCTGCTGGCCGAGACGGCACTGAACTACGTCGAGCTGCGCACGTTTCAGTCCCGGCTGACGGCGGCCGAGGCAAGTCTGGCGACTCAGGAGGCCAGCTACGAGCTGACGCAGTGGCGCTCGCAGGCGGGCCTCGACGACGAGCTTGCCATGTACCAGGCCCGGTACAATCTCGAAAACACGCGCTCTCAAATCCCCAGTCTTCGCAGCGGGCTATCGGAGGCGATGAATCGCCTGGCCGTGCTGTTGGGCGAGACGCCGGGCAACCTTCACGCGGAGCTGGCTGAACCCCGGGCGATCCCGCTGCCGCCGGCCGAGATCGCCGTCGGCGTGCCGGCCGAGACGCTGCGACGGCGGCCCGACGTGCGACGAGCCGAGCGCGAGCTGGCGGCCCAGACGGCGCGGGTGGGCGTGGCCATGGCGAATCTCTACCCGCAACTGACGCTGAACGGCTCGATCGGACTGGAGACGACGTCGCTGCGCGATCCGCTGTCGGAGCGGACGTGGAGCATCAGCGGCGGTCCGCGCATCACTCTGCCGCTCTTCGATCGGACCATCCGCCCGAACATCGAGGTGCAGTCGGCCCTTCAGGAGCAGGCCCTGATCCGCTACGAGGCGGCCGTTCTGACGTGCCTCGAAGAGGTCGAGAACGCCCTGGTCGCCTATGGCCAGGAACTGCAGCGGCGTGAGAACCTGCGAGAGGCGATGGAGGCGGCCCAGTCGGCGGCGACTCTGGCGCAGTACAAGTATCAGGCGGGCCTGACCGATTTCGGCAACGTCCTGGACGCGGAGCGTTCGCTGCTGTCGTTCCAGGACCAGTTGCGTCAGAGCGATGGGGCCGTGACATCAAACGTGATCCGCCTGTACAAGGCCCTCGGCGGCGGATGGACCCCGATGACAGCGGTCGCGGCGACACAAGGGCCAGCGGAACCACTCTAACATCTGGAGACCCCGCATGAGTGCGAAATCACATGCACCTTCGGACATTGCCAAGACCCTGGGCGTGGACCACCCCGCCAAGCGCGGCCGACACCTGAAGCGCTGGGTCATCATTATCCTGCTGGCCGTTGCGGCGCTGGCGTTCCTGGCCATGCGAAAAGGCTCCGGCCAGACGATGCAGTACGAGACGCAGCAGGCCCGGCGCGGCGATCTGGTCGTCCTCGTCACCGCTACCGGGACGCTGGAGCCCACCAACCAGGTCGAGGTGGGCAGCGAGATCTCGGGGATCGTCAAGAGCGTCGAGGTCGATTACAACGGCGAGGTCGAGGTCAATCAGGTGCTGGCCCGGCTCGACACCTCCAAACTCGAAGCGCAGGAGACACAACACAAGGCCGCCCTGGAGGCCGCCAAGGCCAGGGTCCTCCAGGCCCAGGCGACGCTTCGCGAGACCACCAACAAGCTCGCACAGCTTCAGCGAGTGCGGGAGCTGAGCGACGGCAAGGTGCCCTCGCAGACCGAATTCGATGCCGCCGAGGCAGCGTTCGAACGGGCCAAGGCCGACGACGCCAACGTCAAAGCAGCGGTCGCCCAGGCTCAGGCCACCCTCGAAGCGACGCAGACGGACATCGCCAAGGCGGTCATCCGCTCGCCGATCAACGGGGTCGTGCTGACCCGCAGCATCGAGCCAGGCCAGACCGTCGCGGCCGCGTTTCAGGCCCCGGTCCTGTTCACGCTGGCCGAAGACCTGACGCAGATGGAGTTGCGCGTCAACGTCGACGAGGCAGACATCGGGCAGGTGAAGGAAGGCCAGGACGCCGAGTTCACCGTGGCCGCCTATCTCGACCGCATCTTCCAGGCGCGGATCGTGCAGACCCGCTTCGGGCCCAAGACCGTGGACGGGGTGGTCACCTACGAGACGGTGCTGAAGGTGGACAACGCGGACCTGTCGTTGCGTCCCGGCATGACGGCGACCGCGAACATCACCGTCCAGCAGGTGGCCGACGCGCTGCTGGTCCCCAACGCGGCGTTGCGCTTCTCACCGCCGGTTCAGGAGCAGACACGGCGTCGCGGCTTGGCCATGCTGCTGCCCGGCCCCCCCCGGCCGGCGCCGTCCGGGGAGATCGTGGATACGAGCAAACGGCAACAGACCGTCTGGATCCTGCAGGACGGCGGACCCGTAGCGGTGCCCGTGACCATCGGGGTCTCGGACGGGACGATGACGGAAATCGTTTCAGGTGATATCCAGTCGGGTGCGCCTCTGATCGTCGATACGATCAGCGCAGGGAGATAAGCATGGTCGCCTCTACGGAAACGAACGGCACAGCCCTGATCGAGCTTCAGGGCGTCACCAAGGTCTATGGCGAGGGCCAGGCGGCCATGCGGGCGCTGGCCGGGATCGATCTGCGAATCGAGCAAGGTGATTTCGTGGCGATCATGGGCCACAGCGGCTCGGGCAAATCCACCTGCCTGAACATCCTCGGGTGCCTGGATTCGCCCACCGGCGGGTCCTATCGCTTCCAGGGCGTCGAGGTCTCGCAACTGACCCGCGACCAGCGGGCGAGGCTGCGTCGCTACTATCTGGGATTCGTGTTCCAGGGCTACAACCTGCTGAAGCGCACCAGTGCGATCGAGAACGTGGAACTGCCGCTGATCTATCGCGGCGTACCGGCGCGAGAGCGCCACGCGATCGCGCGTCGGACGCTGGCGGCGGTCGGCCTGGAAGGCTGGGAATCGCACAGCCCCAGCGAGCTGTCCGGCGGCCAACAGCAGCGCGTGGCCATTGCCCGCGCGATCATCGCCGATCCATCGGTCCTCATGGCCGACGAGCCCACCGGCAACCTCGACACCGCTCGCAGCGAGGAGATCATGGACCTGCTGTGTCGGCTGAACCGCGAGGCCGGCATCACCATCGTCATGGTCACGCACGAAGCGGACATGGCCGAGTATGCCAGGCGAATCGTTCACTTCAAGGACGGTCGGATCGAGTCGGACCAGAAGAATGGGAGGACGGACTGATGCTCTGGAATACGCTGCTGCTGGCCCTGCGAGAGATCCGACGCAACGTCATGCGGTCCTTCCTGACGGTGCTGGGCATCGTCATCGGCGTCGCGTCGGTGATCACCATGGTGACCTTGGGCAACGGAGCCACACAGCACGTGACCACCCAGATCGCCAGCATGGGCAGCAACCTCCTGATGGTCACCCCGGGCCGGCGCATGGGCCCGGGCCAACAGGGCATGGCGCCGGCCTTCAAGAACGAGGATGCCCAGGCCATCGCTCGCGAGATCGGGTCGGTCTCGGCGGTGGCGCCTGTATCCACCGGGGCGGCGACCGCCATCTTCGGCAATGAGAACTGGTCCACCTCGGTCACCGGGACCACCAGTGAGTTCATTGCTCTGCGCAACATGGCTCTCGAGAGCGGGCGAAACTTCACCACCAGCGAAGCGCATGCGGGCGCCGCGGTCTGCATCGTGGGCCAGACCGTCCGAGAGAAGCTCTTCGGCAGTCAGGACCCGATAGGCCAGCGGATCCGCCTGGGCGCCCTGTCGTTTCAGGTCATCGGTCTTCTGGAGGCCAAGGGCCAGAGCATGGGCCAGGACCAGGACGACCTCGTCATCGTGCCGTTGCGCACCTTCCAGCGGCGGATCTCCGGGAACCAGGACGTCCGGCTGATCCAGGTCTCCGTCCGCGACGGCGACGCGACGGAGAAAGCGCAACAAGCCATTCGACTGCTTCTGCGGGACCGTCGCCGGCTGGCCGCGGGCGAGGAAGACAACTTCCAGGTGATGGACACCAAGGAAATCAGCACGATGCTCACCGGGGCAACGCAGGTGCTCACCGGCCTGCTCGGCGCCGTCGCGGCCGTGAGCCTGGTGGTCGGCGGGATCGGCATTATGAACATCATGCTCGTCTCCGTCACCGAGCGGACGAGAGAGATCGGCACCCGGCTGGCCATCGGGGCCCTGGAGCGCGAGGTGCTCCTGCAGTTCCTGGTCGAGGCGGTGGCGCTGTCGTCGCTGGGCGGCCTGTTCGGAATCCTGCTGGGTCTGGGTGCGTCGTTCGGCCTCAAGAGCGTCCTGCAGGTCCCCTTCGTGTTCGATCCGGGCATCGCGATCATCGCCTTTTTGTTCTCGGCGGCCGTCGGGGTCATCTTCGGCTACTTCCCCGCCCTCAAGGCGGCCCGTCTCGACCCCATCGAAGCCCTGCGTCACGAGTGACCGTGCCTGCCGGCTATCGACGCGATGGCGAACCGGCGGGCGATTCCAGAAGCTCCGCAAGAATGGTGCGATGGCAATGGGGCGCATCTTTGCAGCTACACAGAAGCGTAAGCGTCCGCGTCTTCGCCAGCGCCGCCAGTTCCGCGATCTTGTCCTCCTGGCCTTTCAGAGCCTTGATGTACTCTCGTCGGAACTGAGGCCATCCGATACGCTTGCTCTTCCATCGCTCGATGAGTTCCGGCGGCGTGCCAAGCTCCTTTTCCCAGGCGTCGATCTTGTCTTTCGCCACGCCCCGCGGCCAGTAGTGCATCACCAGGACGCGATATCCATCCGAGGCGTCGAGCGGTTCGTAAATGCATTTGGTCTTGACCATAGCGCCCTGCCATCATGCCGCCGCCACCGGATGCGCAGGTGCACGCGGCACAGGAATCGCGTTTGCGGACGAGGAAGAGGCGTCCAGCGCACCCTCATAGCCTACGCGATCGGCCGGTACGAAGTTCGTAGGACAGGCCTGGGCCCGTGTGGATTGATCCGCACAGACCAGAGCCCATCCACAACCTACCGCGTGGCCGTGCAGTGCTGCAGCCAGGCACGGAGGGCCTGGAGGCTGGCGGTGACGGTCTCGATACCTCCGGCGTCGAGGAAGGAGGCGGTGGGGACTTCGAGGATGATCCGCTCGTCGAATCCGTGGTCGATCAGCAGCTTGATGAAGCGGCGCCAGGGCACGGCGTCGTAAAGAAGCGGCTGATGGTCGTCCTTTTTCACATCGTGGCAGTGGACGTGGCCGATCCGGCGCAGCAGGGTTTCGAGCGGCTCGATCGGGCAGCCGTAGTTGTGCGCGTTCCAGTAGGCATGCCCGAAATCCCAGCAGACCGGCACGTCGCTCTGGGTCGCGACCTCCAGCAGCTCGTCGTACCGGTCGCCGATGCGCTGCCTCGGCTCATCGGGATTCGGGCGGATCTGAAGCTCGACCGTCACGCTGACTTCGGGTGCGTTGCGACGACACCAATCGCGGGCCCAGGTAAAGAAGGCGATCGACCGCTCGACGAGGTGCGAGCGGGACTCGGTCGCAGTGCCCGCGGCGCCGTGGATGTTCAAGAGCGTGGGCGACTGCTGCCGCTCGGCCGCCTCGGCGGCCAGCGAGAAGAACCGCTCGTGCAGGAGCCGGCAGGGGTTGTCGTCGCTTTCGCAGAAGTACGCCAGGTTGAAGATGCTGCCCTCGGAATACGGGTGCATGGTGACCTGCAGGCCCGCATCAACGCAACGGGCGATGTGCTCGCGCAGGGCGTCCGGCTGGGTCTCGGGTCCGATGGGGGTCTCCGCCACTTCGACGCCCAGCTCCCGCAGGAACGGCAGAATCGGGCGCCCGCCGTACAGACGCCGGTAGTCCTCATCCTGCGAGAAGCCGATCTCCAGTTTCAATCCGATCAACATCGGCCCATTATACCGCC
>JAAYBA010000293.1 GCA_012719085.1 Planctomycetota bacterium | reverse complement strand
GGAGACCCTCATGCAGATCGCCGAAGTGGAATTCCTCGGCACCGTGGCGCCGTAGCACGGACCCGCGATGGGTTCCTGTATGGTCTGAGTATTGACTTGGGGCCTGCGTCTTCCGGACGCAGGCCCCATCCTTTTCACCTGCACCAAGTCGGCGACCAACGATCCGGCCCGTTCGGAGGGCTACGGCTCGGTTCACTTGAGCGGCCGGGCATCTCCAGAGGACCGGGCAGGCCCCTGGACCAGCGTCCAACAGGCGAGGGACGCCGTGCCCGCTCCCCTGAAGACAGATGCCGTTTGTGCCGATAGAAACGTCATGCCTACACAGGATTGTTGTTGCTCTCCAGCCGCAGGTTTGATATGAATGATAAGGCCCTGAATGGCGTTCTGCGGACCTGTTGGAGCCGAGGCGGCTTCGATCAGGATGGCTGCCTCCATGGGCCGGATGAGGAGTCCGCGTCGTTATCGGTCCTGGTTTCTCGTGCCCGAGGTTCCACGTTGCCCGGGCCGAGCCAAGACTTCGGCCGGAGTTGTTGCGGAAGGAAGGAGGTGAACCCAAGTCTGACAGCAGTCCATCTCTGAAGGAAAGATCCAGAAGAATTCCTCGCAACCGGTGTGTGCCGATCCAGGCAGATATCTTGACAGGTACGGCTTCGATCGACTGTTTGAGCGTTCACCCGAAGCAGAAGAAATCTCTTTGATTTGGAGCAGGAGGACGATCATGTGTAAGAAGCTGCGTTATCTGACGGTTGTCACGTTGTTTGTGGCGGTCGCCACGGGCCCGATTCAGGCCAGCCCGTACATTCGCGCCGCCTATTGGGATGGGAACTACGGTACCGCCTGGGCCGGCGACGGCGTCGCTGTCCGGGACGCCCTGGCGGCGGTAGGATATGAAGTCCTCGATGCGGCGGCACTCAAGGCCTGGATGGACGACCGCATCGCCGACCGCCGACTCAGCGTCGTCGTGATGTGTCGCGACGCCGTGCCGGACACCGTCGCCGAGGCACAGAACGCCTCGTGCACGATTCGCCAGTATCTCGATGCCGGTGGCAAGGTGGTCTGGTACTCGGACATCCCGTTCTACTACGTGACCGCCTCCGGTGGAACCAATACGACCTGGGGCGACAACGGCTCAATCAACGTGTTGGGGTTCGGCGGCTCGACCGCGCCCAGAGACGTCGGCGACACCGTGACCATCACCGAAGACGGCCAGAGATGGGGCCTGGTCACCCCGTGGTCTTCGACGCGTCCGACGCTGCCCACGGCATGGCCGAACCTGACCATCCTGGCGGCCAATAACGCCGGCAATGCTTCCGGGTGGGTCGCTCACTACGTCGCGGGCGACACCTTCCGTGGATTCGTTCGCATCGAGGACCACACCGGCGGACCGGTGGACATGCAGAACCTCATCGCCGTAGCAGAATATGCCGAATCGATGAACGCGGCCACGGCGCCCCAGCCTGACAGTGGAGCCAGCGACGTCCGACGCGATGTCGTGTTGAGTTGGGCCGCAGGAGACTCGGCGGTGACACACGACGTGTACTTCGGCGCATCGTTTGACGACGTCAATGCCGCCAGCCGAAGCAACCCGCTGGGCGTGCTGCTCAGTCAGAACCAGACGGGAACGACGTTCGACCTGCCCGATATCCTCGATTTCGAGACGACATACTACTGGCGCATCGACGAGGTCAACGGGGCCCCCGACTTCACGGTCTTCAAGGGCGACGTATGGAGTTTTACTGCCGAGCCGTTTACCTATTCGGTGGCCAATATCACTGCCACCAGCAATGTTGTGTTCGATGAAGGAGCCGGGCCTCAGAACACGATCAACGGTTCCGGTCTGAACGCCAGCGATCAACACTCGACCACCAGCACCGACATGTGGCTGGCCAAGCCGACGGCTGACGAACCTGTGTGGATTCAGTACGAGTTCGACGGTATCTACAAGCTCTACCAGATGCTCGTCTGGAACTACAACGTGCAGTTCGAACTGCTCCTGGGCTTCGGGATCAAGGACGCCACCATTGAGTACTCCGAGAACGGCGTTGACTGGACGACCTTGGGCCAGGTGGAGTTGGCCCGGGCCACGGCCATGGAGACCTATGCTGCCAACACGACGATCGATATGCAGGGCGTGGCCGCCAGATTCGTTCGGCTCCACGTCAACAGCGGCTGGGGCACCATGCCGCAGTACGGCCTGAGTGAAGTCCGCTTCCTGCACATTCCCATCCATGCTCGCGAGCCGCAGCCAGCCGACGGCGCCGTCGGCCTCAGTCCCGCGGTGGAGCTGAGCTGGCGAACGGGACGCGAGGCGGCCGTTCATGAGGTCTACCTGAGCACCAGCAAGTCGGAAGTCGAAAGCGGCACGGCTCTGCTCGACACCATCACCGCGAGCAGTTACGCGCCAACGGGTGTCGAATTCGGATCGCGCTACTACTGGAAAATCGACGAGGTCAATGACGCCGAGGCCGTCAGCACGTGGGCCGGTCCGGTCTGGACCTTCGTCACCCAGGAGTTCGCCATCGTCGAGGGCTTCGAGAGCTATACCGACGACATTGACGCCGGGGAGGCCATCTTCGACACCTGGCTCGACGGCTGGGTGAACGACACTGGCTCGACGGTCGGCTACCTCGAAACCCCGTTCGCCGAGCGGACCATCGTCCAAAGCGGCCGGCAGTCGATGCCGCTGCAGTACGACAACACGACTTCGCCGTTCTACGCAGAGACGGAGCGCACCTTCGAGACGATCCAGAACTGGACCGTCAACGGCGCCGACACACTGCGACTGTTTGTCGCCGGACGGGCCCCGGCCTTCCTCGAGACGGCGGCCGGGACGATCCTGATGAATGCGATCGGCACCGACATCTGGAACAACACCGATCAACTCCGTTATGTCTACAGGACGTTGAGCGGCAACGGATCGATCGTCGCCCGCATCGACTACCTGGACAACAGCCCGGATCCCTGGGTCAAGGCCGGGGTCATGGTCCGCCAGAACACGGAGGCCGGCGCCACCAATGCCCTGATCGCGATGACCGGCGGCGACGGAGGCGGCGCAACCTATCAGCACAGGACCACAGCCAACGGTGTATCGGAGTCATGGAACACCTTCACGGATGGACCGTTCGCCCCGCCGTACTGGATCAGAGTGACGCGGGAAGGCAACACGCTTCTCGGGTACACCTCTCCCGACGGCCAGAACTGGACGCAACGCGGCGAGGTGGTCACGATTGCGATGACCGATCCGGTTCTGATCGGTCTGGCGCTGACCAGCCACAATGCGAATCAGGCCACCAGCGCCGAGTTCTCCAACGTCAGCTTCACCGGCAACGTCGGCGGTAGCTGGCAAGTCGCAGAGATCGGCGTCGCGCAACCGGCGGGCAACGGGATCGTGCCCCTGTATGTGGCGGTGGAAGATGCAAGCGGGGGGGTGGCCGTTGTCACCCATCCGGACGAGATGATCGTCGCCAGATCGGGCTGGAGCGAGTGGGCGATCCCATACAGCGACCTGACCGGTGTGGATATGAGCCGGGTTCAGACGATGTACATCGGTCTGGGCGATCGCAACGCGCCGAGCGCCGGCGGTTCGGGCCTGATCTACGTCGACGACATCGGCTACGGCAAGCCCTTCCCCGGTACGGAGGGGACTGACATAACGACGACGGACGATGTGGTTCAGGGTGTTCCGGACGACGGCGATTGGCCCGCCGCCGAAACGCCCAACCTGGCGATCGACAACGATCCGGCCACCAAGTTCCTGCACTTCAAAGGTGTGACCGAGCCGACCGGCATTCGGGTGACCCCGTCCGTCGGTGCCACCGTCGTGACGGGTCTGACCCTGACGACGGCCAACGATGCGCCGGAGCGCGACCCGGTGGCGTTCGAGCTGTACGGTTCGAACGACGGGATCGACGGGTCATACACGCTGATCGCGACAGGCGATGTGCCGGACTTCGCCGGTGCCACCGCCTGGCCTCGGTTCACCAGGAACGCCACGCCCATCGAGTTCGACAACGATGTGGCGTACGAGCACTATCAACTGCTGTTCACGGCCGTGCGCGATCCTGGCTCGGCCAACAGCATGCAGATCGCCGAGATCGAGCTGCTCGCTGTCACCGATTAGACGGGGCGGTACACGGCCCACAGGCATGTCTCAGAGGGGCCTGCGTCTTCTTGGCGCAGGCCCTTTCTATTTGGATCGTGCCGCCGCAGAGGGCCCGAAGAGGAGACCGAGCAGATCGTGCCATTGGGAGAAGTCGGGCACAACGACCTGCGCGCCGGCCTTGATCAGGCGGGTGCGCTTCTCCGGATTGAGACCATAGCGACGAACTTCATCCGAGGCCACGCCGACGGCGATGCCGCCTCGCTTGCGGCATTCGCGCATCTCGACGGGACCGTCACCGACGACGACCAGCTCGGCGCCGGAAAGCCGGTTCTCGGTCATGATCCGGTCGATGACCATGCGTTTCGAGTATTTTGTGACATCACCGACCGCGCCGTAGATGCCACCGTCGAAGAACTCGGCATAGCCCAGCGCGTGGGCCTCCCGGACCACATCGTCGCGATCGGTGCCGCTGGCCAGATAGAGCGTGACACCCCGATTGTGCATTGCCGCCAGAAAGCCGACGGCGCCCTTGACCGTGAAATCGCTGACGTCGAGCTGGCCGCGTTCGAACCGGGCGATGCGGTCGTTCACCACCTCCATCAGGGCCCGATTGTAGATGTCCTTGTAGCCGAACTTGTCGAGGACCTTGTCGGCCGGGACGATGCCGAACTCCCTGACCATCTCGACGAGCGACTCCATCTGGAGGATCGTTTGAATCCCGGTGGACTGGTCGATGTATTCGAGCACGCATTGTCGCACCTTCTCGTAGAGCGCCATGTCGGCGGTACGGTACTGCTCGCCCAGAATGGCCTCGATCATCACCGGCGCCATCACCTGCTCCCAACCCTGGCGAAGTGTGCTGACCGTGCCGTCGGCGTCAAACACCGCATGCTTGATCCGGCCGAACGGGACTGCCTCGGCGCACAATTCGATGTCGCATCCGTCCAGATAGCGAGCCTTCCGCGGGTCTTCAGCCAGCTCGGGCTGATAGATGTAGTCCGGCGATTTGCCGACCGCCAGGACTTCCTCGCCCGAAGCCGTGCCCGTCTGGAACAGCTTCTGGACCGTCACGGCGGCCGCCAGGTTGGCGAACTCGGCCGCTTCAGCGCAAGAGACGCCCGCTCCGAGACACAACGCCAGGGCGCTGGTCACGGTGTCCCCGGCGCCGACCGGATCGAGTTTCTTGAGCAGTTGTATCCCCGGAACCTCATGCAGACCGTCACGATCGACGGTGAGGATGCCTCGCGAGCCACGGGTGAGGAACACGGGCTTGTTGAACTGCTCGTACAGACGATGGGCATAGGTCTTCACATCTTCCAGCGGCAGATCATCGTCCAGGCCGACCTCGACACCATTGAGCGCAGCCGCCTCCCGGTCGTTGGTCTTGCGATAGATGCCCTTGAACTTGCCGCCGTAGTGGCGCGAATCGAGCAGGACGACCTT
>JAAYBA010000292.1 GCA_012719085.1 Planctomycetota bacterium | reverse complement strand
GGAGACCCTCATGCAGATCGCCGAAGTGGAATTCCTCGGCACCGTGGCGCCGTAGCACGGACCCGCGATGGGTTCCTGTATGGTCTGAGTATTGACTTGGGGCCTGCGTCTTCCGGACGCAGGCCCCTTTCTATCTCAATTCACTGGGCGATCGACGTTCCCGATGCATTACGTGATCCGCTTGAGCAGCCAGGCCATGTTCTGTCCGAGGATCTGCATGGTCCGCAGCCCTTCCTCGTCCTGCTCGACGTCGCCTTTGGCCAGGCCGAAGCCCATGTTCCAGTAGATCGAGCCGGGCACGATCATCTGGCCGATCAGGAAGAAGTGGTTGATCGCATCGAACACGGGGACCGATCCGGCCCGTCGCACGGCGACCACCGCAGCGCCCACCTTGCGTCGGAGCATGTCGCCGTTGGCCCGAACGACAAACCCGGCGCGGTCGATCAGGGCCTTCATCTCCGTCGTGACGTTGGCGAAGTAGGTCGGCGAGGCCAGGAGGATGCCGTCGGCCTGGACCATCTTCTCGATGCAGTCGTTGGCGATATCGTCGTCGATGACGCATCGTCCGTTCTTGTTCTGTATGCACCGCCCGCACGCCGTACAGCCCCGTATGGTCTGGCCGGCCAACTGGACCAGTTCGGTCTCGATGCCCTCGGCCTCCAGCTCGGCGAAGACCTGACGGACCAAAATAGCGGTGTTGCCGTCTTTTCGGGCACTTCCATTGAACGCTACAACCTTCATCTCACGCTCTCCTTATCCCTTCTGGATCGCTGGTTTCGGACCGTTTGAGCCGCATGCTATCGGATCGGCTCCCAACCCGCAAGCCTGGATCGAGACGCTGCCCAAGGGCGGGAATTTCCACGCAATAAACCGCCTTGGCGGGCGACCAACCCAATGTGGCCGATTGGAGGCCGAAAACAGGCAATCAGTGGGGTTAACAAGATTTGAGGAGTCCGATCATGATTACCAGATGGCTGAAAATGGGGGCAATTGCGGCGGTGGGCCTGGGGCTTGCCGGTGGTCTGTTGTTCGGAAAGGACGTGGTCAGTTACGTTCGCAGTTCCGCCAAGGGCGTGCGAACCGTGGTCAAGGATTCGGTCCCGATCGAGTTCGAGCTGCGTCGGGCCCGCGATCTGCTGGAAGAGATCATCCCGGAAATGCATGCCAACATCCGGCTGATCGCCCAGGAAGAGGTGGAAGTGGCCGCTCTGAAGGCCGAAATCGCCAAGGGGCAAGAGGGCCTCGAAGACGAACGGGTCAAGATCAGGACGCTTCGCGGGTCGCTGGAGACCCCGCAGGCGCAATATGTGTTTGCGGGCCGGCAGTACAGCCGAGGCGATGTGAAAGTCGATCTGGCCGCACGCTTCGAGCGACTCAAAGAGGGCGAACTGGTCCTGGCGAGCAAGGAACGCCTGCTGGCCTCGCGCGAGAATTCGCTTAACGCCGCGGTGCAGTTGCTGGAAAAGACGCGGTCGCAGAAGCACATTCTTGAGAACAAGATCGAGACGCTGGCCAGCCAGTATCGGATCGTCAAGGCCGCCTCCGTCGGCTCGAAGGTCCAGGTCGACAACGGCAAGCTCGCCCAGACCGAGAAGCTGATCGCTCAGATTCAGAAGCGTCTGGATGTGGCCGAGCGCGTGCTGGCGCACGAGAGCCGCTTTGTCGAGGCGATTCCGGTTGACACCGTTCTCGAAGCGGACCTCGTCGCTCAGGTCGACGAGTACTTCCAGGAGCACGAGGCGCCGGCTGAAGCAAATCCGTCTCCGGTTGCGAAGGCGCCCGGCTCTGAGGCGTCTGACTAATAGGACGAAGCTTCTTGCTGCCCGACGGAGGCGTCGGGCAGCCGCTCTCGCAGAACCGAATGGAGCATCGACCGAAGCTTGGTTGCGTTGCACAGACCTGCGCGGCGTGGTAGAATCAAATCAGGCCCCGCGTCGCCGGCGCTCGCAACGAGAAGGAGCCTTGTCGTGTTGATCCTGCGTATCAAACAAGCGGAGTGTGCGTTGGCCGACGGGCGGCTCGACGAGGCCTTCGAGATCGCCGGGGCCGATGACGTCCGGCGTCATCGGCACGGTCAACGACTTCTCGGTCGGCTTACACGGGCCTATGTGCAGCGGGGTCGTGAGGCCCTGGCGGGTGGCCGACTGGATACGGCGCTGGCCGACTGCAACAAGGCCGAGAAGCTGGCGGGCAACGCCTCCGATGTGGCGCAATTGCGAGAGGCCGTATGCCGGGCGATTGTCGAGCGGCAGCATGGTCATCAACAGGGGGCCGTCCGGGTCGCGCAGGCCCGGCAGCGAATCGCCGACGGCTGGCACTCCGTCGGCGGGCAGATCCTGGAACGGGCCGGTTCGGACGACGCCCAGGCCG
>JAAYBA010000291.1 GCA_012719085.1 Planctomycetota bacterium | reverse complement strand
GAAGGACAGGCCATTGGACCCAGCGGGCGGCGCGGACGGTCGGTGCGCCCAGACTGCCAAGCAGCAGACAAATCGCCAGCATTCTACATCGCCTGCGGGACATTGTTGTCCTCTTTGTTGGCCGGGCCCTGGGGGAGATTCGCATCGGGCGCAATCATCTGACCGGTATGGGTGTTGGCGTCGTCGTCCCTGGCCTTCATCCGATCGAGCACGCCGGCCTTCGACGCTCCGGCGGCCGGCTCAGCCACGGGTGTCGAAGCATCGGCGGCGGACCCGGTATCGGGACTGTCGATCCCCGCCGCCTCCTGCTTGTTCAGAACGCTCAGAAGCACCGTAGCGGCCTGGGCGTTTCGAAGGTCCTTGCTGGCCTGCTCCAGCGCCCCGCGCGCGTACGGCGTCTCGCCGACGCCCAGAAGGTGATAACCCAGCAGAAGCTGGAGGTCCGCGTCGAAGCCATAGGCATCCACCTTGTCCAGCAGCTTCTCGATCTGCGAGAACAGAACGTCGTCTTCGGCATAGAGCCCGCGCGGATAGAACACCCCTTCCTTCTCGGGCGAAGCGTTGCTCAGCGCCGCGCGCAGCGCCTCGGCCGCCTCGGAGTACCGCCCGCCGGCGAACAACGCCTGGGCGTAGGCGAACGGCAGGATCACATCGCTCGGCGCCATCTCCATCGCCGAGGCAAAGGCCAAGGCGGCTTCGGCATAGTTGCCGGCTTCAAAGCTGGTGACGCCCGCTTCGAATCGGCTGTCCACTACCGTCGCGGCGGCCGGCTCAGTCACCTGCTGCTCGTGGAGTCTCTGCTGGACTCTGGCGTAGGTCTCGGCGTCGATGCCGTAAGGCAGGCCGCCCGAACTGGTCTGGGCCGGGGCGGTCGAATCGACACCGTCGGCAGTGTAGTAGTTGTAGGTGTAGTAGTTGTACGTATCGCCCTCGACCTCGCGCGCAATGGGGTAATAGCCCATCCAGGAGTACGGATGGTAGCCGTACCAGTGGTATCGCACGTAATCGTAATCCCAGGGCCACCAGCCGCCGAGGCTGACGAATACGTATTTGCGGTGATAGTATGGATAGACCCAACTGAACGTGCGATACGGTCCCCACGTGTAGTAGATCGGATAATAGTATCGCGGCCAGATGATTCGATGGCACAGCCGATCGTATGGATCGCGGTAGACATGCACGTGACGAGGGGCGTGACGCACCAGGTCGGGACGGTCGCGATAGACCACGCGGGGCCGGACCGTGTGCTCGCGATGAATGCCGCCAAGATCGCGTTGGACCACCCTTGCTGGTCGCGACCCGATGGAGCGTTGCAGACGCGGCTCCAACGCCGTCCGCGTGCGCAGCTCCGGGCCGGCCGTGCGAACGCGCTCGGACCGGTCGATGTTGCCGTCGGTTCGGACTCTGACCGAGTCGGCCCTTCGTTCGCTGATGCGGTCGCGTGTGGCATCGCGAATACGGTCGATGCCACCGGTGTCCGTCGACGGCCGGGTCGTGATCGTGCGACGGGAGGAGACATCCGGCGAGGTGCGACTCAGATCGCGACTTCTCTCGACGGCGCCGGGCCGACTGCTCGGACGCGTGGCATCTCTGGTCGGCGCCGACTCGACCGAAGGCGTCGAAGGCGTCGGACGGACCGTACTGCTACGCGGCGTCGCCGGCCGCGACGGCACAGACCTCCGCTGGAAAACCGGTCGATCCCGCACCGTCGAACCGGCCGCCGGCCTTGTCCGCTCCTCCGAAGGACTCGTCGGCGAGGCCGAACGCGTGGTGACTCGATCGATATCCTGCTTGCCGATTCGGCTTCCGAGGCTGTCGGCCCGATCGGGGCTCAGCGTAGGAGATCGGCGCGATGTCAAATCCTGTGTCTGGAGGTTGATCGAACCATCCACACGGGGCGAACTGTCGAGGCTCGGCGCCGTCGGTGTGCTCGGCGAGCTTGGCCGAACCGACGGAGACGACTGCCAGGCGGTCGCCGGGGCCCGAACGGTCGAGCGGGTCAACGGGTTCGGAGACGGCGAGACCGGCATGGTCTGTTGCGAGGGATTCGATGGACTCGGCCTGCTGATCGACGGCTGCCTTTGGATCGTCGAATCGGGGCGCGACGGCGCCGAGAACGACCGGCTCGGAGTTGAGGGCATTGCCGGCGCCGGCCGGCTGATGCTGGGCGGAGTCCTGGGAGCCGGGGTCCTGCTGGAGGAGATGCTGCCGCGTGTCCCGAGCGAACTGTCCCTATTGATCTGGATATTCGGTTGGGACGGGCGGCTGATCCGCGGGCTGACCGACCGGCTCGGAGTCGCCGTGGAAGGCCGCGACATGAAACCCCGACTGCTTTGCGAAGGCAGCGTTCGCTGCGGCGTCGATCGAGAAATCGATGGAGCCGACGACCTCGGCGACGGACGGGCGGCCTGGCGACCGCTGGACGAGCGACCGCTGTCACTCGAACCCCGCGTCGCCCGTTGGGCCTGGGCCACGGAGCCCGACAACAGGGCCGCCGCCACAACGATGGCCATCGCCGCCACGAAACTGGATTTTTCTTTCTTCGAGAACATCATTGATCTCCTTTCCCCCGGCGATGGCCCCCCAAAGACACCCCCTGTGGCATCGCCGTCGGTCGCTTGCACGCATTGCGAGATCGCATGACTCGTGCCATTCCCATGCCCAAGGATAGGGCATAAATGCCATAACATCAATATAAAAAAGAGCTTAAGACGCGCGACCGGCCAACGGCCCCGTTCGGCCGCTCCAATTGCTGATTGGCACAACCCGTCGCGTTCATGGCCCAATACTCCTGTCGAGACCCTCTTTCACTATACGAGATAGGCCCCTGGATGGTCCCAAGTCACATAAAAAAACGGCCCATTCGCGGATTTCTCGCGTATTTTGCGACGCATGCGTGGAGACCGCTTTGGCGGGAACGGGCCTGTCGCGCCGGTCGAGCGGGGATCAGAAGAAGAATGGAAAAGGAAACGGCCGAAGGATTCGATGTCCTCCGGCCGGATGTGACTGTGAAATCTGTGCCGCCGGCTACGCCGACTTGTGGTCCAGGAACCCTTCGAGCTTTCGCGCCCGGACCGGGTGCTGGAGCTTGCGGATCGCCTTGGCCTCCACCTGACGGACCCGCTCGCGGGTCACCTTGAAGATGCGCCCCACCTCTTCGAGCGTGTAGGTGTAGCCGTCGCCGATGCCGTAGCGCAGCTTGATGATTTCCCGTTCGCGATACGACAGGGTCTTCAGAACGATATCGATCCGCTCCTTGAGCATCTCCTGCGTCGCCGAAGCCACCGGGGAATCGATGTCGTCGTCTTCGATGAAATCGCCGAAGTACGAGTCCTCGCTGTCGCCGATCGGCCGGTCCAGGCTGATGGGGTGCTTGGAGATGTTCAGGACCCGTCGGGTTTCCTGAACGGTCATGCTGACCTCGTTGGCGATCTCCTCGATGGTCGGCTCGCGGCCCAGTTCCTGATGGAGGACCTTGGACGCGCTGCGGATCCGGCTCATCGTCTCGATCATATGGACCGGGATCCGGATCGTCCGGGCATGGTCGGCGATGGCCCGGGTAATCGCCTGGCGAATCCACCAGGTCGCGTACGTGCTGAATTTGTACCCGCGACGGTATTCGTACTTGTCCACCGCCCGCATCAGGCCGGTGTTGCCTTCCTGGATCAGATCGAGGAAGCTCAGCCCGCGATTGCGGTACTTCTTCGCAATCGAGACAACCAGTCGCAGGTTGGCGCTCGAGAGCGTGCGCTTGGCTTCTTCATACTGGCCGAAGACGCGCTCCATGGCTCGGAGTTTCTTCTCCAGCAGGTCCGGCGTATCGAGGACCAACTCCTGAAGGCCCGCCAGTTCCTGTCGCGCCGCCTCGATGTCATCGGCCGTCATGATGTCGTTGACGCCGGTGGCGATCATCGTCTCGAGCTGGCGCATCTTCTCGCACATGCCGTGCAGCTTGATCTTCATCGGCTGGATCCGGCTCGTGCGAAGGCTCAGTTCCTCCAGAAGCGTCGCGATCTTCCGACGATTCCGGCGCAGACGCTTGGCGTCGGCCTTGTGGTCCTCACTGTCCGGGTTGCCGCCGATCTTCTTGAACAGCGACTGGTTGATGTCGAGAAGCTCGTTCACGGTCTTGAGATTCGTGACCATCCGCTTGCGAATCACCCCTTTGACCGTCAGGGGAGTCGTCCCCGTCTTGATCGTCCGATCGAACGACATCGCCCCGTCGTAGACCTGCTGAAACAGCTCCACGGCGTTGCGGGCGCAGTAGTCGCACTGGAGCATCTTCCGCCGGAACGCCATGCGGGCGATCTCGATCTTCCGGGCCAGCGAGATCTCGTCCTTGCGCGTCAGCAACGGGATCTGGCCCATCTGCGTCAGATACATCCGGATCGGATCGTCGATGCGCCGCGAACTCTCGGCCTCGACCAACTCTTTTTCCAGGCTCTCGTCTTCTTCCTGGGAATCCTCCTCTTCGCCGACCGCCTCCTCCGGCGCCTCGGCGTCCTCCTCGAACTCCTCGCCGGCCTTGTTGGCCTCGTGGGCTTCGACATCGCTTTCGTCGATGAGGCGGACCCCCATCTCGTCCAGCGTGCCGAGGATCCGTTCGAGCCGGCTGGGACTGACGGCGTCGTCGGGCAGGGAGTCGTTCATCTCCTCGTAGGTGAGGTACCCGCGTTTCTTGCCCTTGGCGATGAGCATCTTAATCAGTTGCTCGGTGTCCTGCGCCTTCGGCTCTTCCGTCTGCGGCGTGTCGGTCGTTTCACTGACTTTCGTCTGATTCATATCTGCTGCCTTCTTGGACTTCTTCACTTTCTTCGCCACAATACCGACTCCACTAAAGCCAAAGTGCCAACACTCCGGATCATCACCCTTGCCCAACCACCTCGACGATGTCCCGATCTCGAAGACCGAATTCTGCTCTGCTACGCCTGCCTTTGTATTCCGGTTCGCACGGCCGGTCTTTTCCGGACCCGGCCCGTCACGAGATGCCCAGACTGTGTCGATCCCCCCGCGAACGCGGCCCCTCCCTGTCGGCAACACTGCCGACGTCCTTTTTCGCAGGATCGATGCCGATGGTCTGAGAATCCTTCGTCCGGCGTCTCAAGACCTCCATCGCATCGGTCAGTCGAGAAACATAGTTGCCTTTTCGCTCCCCGTCCGCCTGCAATGCGACCACCCGTTCGGCCAGCGCCACCGACTCGATCCGCGACAGCAGCGAGGAAAAAACAAAATCATCGTCCGACCGCAACGCGTCCAATAACACCACCGCCACCTGCTTCAGGGCCGGGACATGGAACAGAGACTCGCGCAGCTCGTTCCGACAGCGGCGGAAGAGTCCGGGCTCGTTGAGCAACACCTCAAGCACCTCCCGCTGCGCGGCCGCGTGCAACCCCTCGCCCCAGTCCGTCGGTTCGGCCCCATCCCGGCGGCCGGAATCGGCCTGGATCGTCCGGGCGACCCGCCCCATCCGCCGGCTCAGATCCGCGTTGATCTCCCGAGGGGTCAGACCGATGATCTTCGACAGCTTGTTGACGATCAGCCCGCTGTCCAGCACGGGAATGTTGTTCGCCGCCAGGCCCGTCGACACCGCCTGAAGGAATTCATTCAGCACCGTCCGTCGATTGGCGAGCGAATCATCGCCCGCGAACGCCGTCTGCAGACGATCCCACTTGAACTGGAGCACGTCGGTGGCCGCCTCGACGATCCGATCGAACGCTTCTTTGCCGGCCACCAGGAGAAAATCGCACGGGTCCTTGCCTTCCGGAACGAACCCGAGCTTGATGTCCAGCCGCTGCGACAGGCACACCTCCAGGGCCCGATTGGCCGCCTCCATCCCCGCCACGTCGCTGTCGTACACCAGCACGACGCGCTTCGCGTAGCGGCGAAGGATGCGCCCGTGACCCGTTGTGAAACTCGTGCCCAATGTCGCGACCACGTTGGTGCAGCCGAACTGGTGCGCCATGATGACGTCGGTATAGCCTTCAACCACCACCGCCGTGCCGGTTTCGACGATCCGATGGCGGGCCCGGTCCAGGCCGTAAAGCGTGTTGCTCTTGTCGAACAGAGGCGTCGCCGGCGAGTTGATGTACTTGGCCCCCACCTCGCCCAGCGTGCGGCCGCCAAACCCGATGCAGCGACCCGTCGCGTCCATGATGGGGAACATCAGGCGATGGACGAACTTGTCCTGGCCGGCCCCCGTCGTCAGACCGCCCTGCTGAAGCAGCGCCGGCGGGATCTTCTGCCCGGCCGCCGCTTTGGACAGCGTATCGACGCCGTTCGGCGCCGCACCGAGGTTCCACTGCTCGATGCTCTCGGGCGAAATCCTTCGCGACGCCAGATAGTCTTGCGCCACCTGCCCTCGCTCCGCATCGCTGAGGCTCTGCTTGAAAAACTTCAGCGCCCAGGCATTCAGACGGGCCAGCATGTTCGGATCGATGTCCGAACCCGACTCCCGCCGGGACGGCGCGGCGGACCGGCGAGACTCCAGCGCGATGCCCGCACGCTCGGCCAAACGCTCCACCGCCTGCGGAAACGACAGGTTCTCGCGCATCTGAACGAACTTCAGCACGTCACCGCCGGCGCCGCAGGCGAAGCACTTGAAGATCTGCTTCGACGGACTGACCGACATGCTCGGCCGATGGTCTTCGTGGAATGGGCACAGCCCGACCATCTCCCGACCTTTACGCTTGAGATTGACGTGTTCGGCCACTACGTCGACGATATCGTTTGCCTGTTGCACGCGGCTGACCACCGCATGGTCGAATATCCCTGCCATGAGCGCTTACGCACATCCTTCCAGAAAAGACGCTCTCTACGGAAATCCTCCACCGCGTCGAGGCCACGGGTAGAGATAAGGGCCGGCCTCGATGGCTCCTGAGGCGTGGCTACTAAATATAGTCCCGGCCGGGCAAAAAGTCAAATGGAAGCGGCAAAACGGCCATTTCTATACTGAGAAACGCCATTCCAGACCATTTTAGACACCTGGTAAAACAAGACAGAAGTCCGATATATGGTCGCCCCTGACGTCGCAATACGGGCCTCCCATCCCCCGCGAAGGTCCCACACTCACAGCGTCTCGGCCGAGGGCAGGCGGAAGAATCGCATGGCCGTCGCCGTGCTCTGCTCGGCGAACTGCTCGGGGGAAAGGCCCTTGAGCTCCGCCAGAAGGCGAGCCGTGTGGACCATCAGGGCAGGCTCGTTCGGCTTGTGGCTGCGGACCGGCTCGGGCGACATGTACGGGCAGTCCGTCTCGACCATCAGGCGATCCATCGGCACCGCGGCGGCGGCCTCGCGAGCCATCTGGGCGTTCTTGAAGGTCACGACGCCGGTAAAGGAGATGCAGTAGCCCCGGCCCAGAAGCAGCCCGGCCTGCTCGGCCGAACCGCCGAAGCAGTGAAACACCACGCCCACCAGTCCATCGCCGCAGCGGTCGAGGATCTCAAGCGTCTCCTCGAACGCGTTGCGGGAATGGACGATCACGGGCAGGCCCAGCTCCTTCGCCATCTCCAGATGGGCGGCGAAGACCCGCTTCTGCTCCGGCTGCTTCGAGAAGTTGTAGTGGAAGTCCAACCCCGTCTCGCCGATCGCCACGACCCGGTCGCTCCCGGCAATCTCCTTCAACGCCGCCATCGCCGCATCGTCGGCGTCCTTGGCGTCGTGCGGATGAATCCCCACCGAGGCGTACAGGTTCTCGCCTCGCCCGGCCAGGTCCACCGCCTTGCGGCTGTCCGCCAGGCTCGTCCCGACCGTGATCCACCCGGTCACCCCCGCCTGCCGGCTCCGCGCCAGCACCGCCGGCACATCGTCCGCCAGCGGCTCAAACGTCAAATGGCAATGCGTATCGATCAGATTCATCGGCCAACCAGAAGAGAACTTGCCGAACGGCATCCGGGTCATGTCGCAGACAGCCTACGTTATCGCCGAACCCCGCCCCTTGCGTCAAGCCGGACCTGCATTTTCCCCAGCTCGCCCGTCCGAACGAACCGCCACATCTGAGCCCCGCTCCTGCATCGTCTCGGCGTCGGCCGGAAAGTTCAGATAGGCATACTCGCCGAACAGCTCGCGGGCCTTGCGGTCGTACACCCGCGCCGCTTCGACCTCGTCGTCGAACGAGCCGAGGTGGATGCTCCGGCCCTCGAAGCCGATCGTCGCGACCCACTTGCCCGTCGCCCTGCAGAAGTACACGCCCTTGAACCGCGAGCTGGTCCAGCGGCTGGGCCGGCGGTTGTGCGAGTTGTGCCGCTGGCTGCACACCCGCAGGTTCGCCCGCCGCTGGTCGAGCCCGTTGCCGCTGATATGATCGACCACCATCCCCGGCGGCGGCTGCATGATCGCGCGGTGCATCAGCAGCATGCCCTGGCCCACGCGCCGGCCCGCGTAAAAGCCGCGCTTCTCGTTGCCGGTCGCCAGCCATTTGTACTTGCTGAGCCACTCGTAATCGGCCGCATCGACGATCGCAAACTTCCCCCGCGTCAGCGGAATGTAGCGGATCGAATCGTCCGGCGGTTCCGGCGGCTCGCCCCGCACCACCGGCTTCGGCCTGGCGCGGAAGTTCCGGCACGTCCCCGTCGCCACCGTCTCGTGCAGCTCGCCCGGCGCCTCCGGATGGTTGATGCACGTCCGCAGTCCCGGCCAGCGCGACTGCATCACACGATGCCACCGCCCCACCGCCCGAACCGCATACACACAATTCGCACACACTCGATCGCACATGAAAGCGCCTCCTTCCATCGTCAGTCGTCGCTCGTCGCTGGTCGCTGGTCGCTCGTATCTCGAATCTCGTGGCCCGTGATCCGCCAACTTGAAACTCCTCTGTTCCCTTTTCAAAGCGTCCCGGCTGCCAGCCGAAACGGGCGAAAAAACATCCGCCTCTACAGAAGGAAACTGTTGCACGTTTTTGACCAAAAATTATCGGCCACCCGCAAAACAACCGCCGTAACCCCCTGCCCCGCCTACAGTAAAAATTTCTGCAATGTCACCACCAGCGCGCAAAAAGGTGTTGCACGTTTTGGACCAAATCCCGCTCCCCGCCCAGCGCAAATCCGCCCACGAATCACCGGATTCCGTCGCTCGCGGTGGACTCCGCACGGATCTCGCATCTGGTATCTCGTATCTCGTCGCGCGGGGTGCGTATTGCGTGAAGCGTGGAGCGTCAGACAAGCGTAGGGTGTGCACCGCACACCGCATTCCTTGCGGCCTGCCGTCCCGGCGTAGAAGCGCAGATGCGTAGAAGCGCTGGGTCCCGTTTTGTGACCCGTGATCCGTGACCCGTACTCCGCCGCCTTTAAACTTGAAACTAAAAACTCCGCGTCCCGTATCTCGTATCTCGTCAACCGGGAACCGGAAACTGAGAACTGCCAACTGCGCCCTCCCCTCCCCGCCTCCAAGCTCGCACGCATCGACAAACTCACACGCGTCGCCCGATAACGCTCGCCGCCAACAAGAATACCGGGTCTGCCTCCGGCGAGTCTAACGGCTGGGCCCTCGCAGCCCCCCCCCCGGAAAATGTACCGGACCCCTTTAATTCCTCCGATGAGAATCTCTACCGCGCTGGAAGAGTCTGCACCACCGTCGGCTTAACTGCGGGTACAGCAGCCGTTGTCCTTGCAACAGCCGGTGCCGCCGGACCGGTTCTGACAGGCGAAGGCCTTCTGGTCACTGGAGCAGACGGTCTAGGTACGTTGGCGTCGAGCAGTGCCGTTTTGGGCGCTGCTTCAACCAGTGCAACACGCAGTGCCAGTGTTCTGACGAACGCGCGGACCCTTGGAGCCGCTGGAGAGGCGGCAGTGAGAGCCGTACAAGATATCGGTCCCAAGGTACGAATACCATTCGGCAATAGCTATATTGTCCCTGATGGGCTGACAGCTCAAGTGTTGTCGGAAGTCAAGAATGTTGCCTACCAATCGTGGACTCAACAACTCTCCACCTATGCACATTGGGCAGCACAGAATGGACGAACGTTTGATCTGTATATAAGATCTACGACGACGCTCTCCGCTGGCGTCAACGCAGCACAGAATAGCGGTGCGGTGAATATCATACGTGTTCCAGGAATGGGGCAATGAGCATGGCAAAGACACCCAAGAAGCTACAGGAACTCCTGGACAAGTGGGCAGAGGAGGGCATCGTCCCTGTGGCGAAGTGGCCTGAAGAGAGGCGAAGAGCTTTTGATGAGGCACTTAGGCGCAGCGAAGAACCAGTGGCGAAAGCTCTTGCAGAAGCAGGAGTCAACGTCAATTCGGTCTGGGACTTGGTGAACACGAGCGAACCCTATCCGAAAGCTCTACCGGTCTTGATAGAACTCCTTACGGGTGACTATCACCCCAAGATTCTAGAGGGAATTGCGCGGGCTCTCGCGGTGCGCGATGCATATGCGATTGAGCACGCTTGGCCGGTTGCTCTCGATCTATTTCTCGAAACAGCGGTAGTTGTCAAGTCGAATGAGACAGTTCCTTTTTGGAATTAAGCTCTAATTCATGGGTTGTTTTTGCGGGTTGTTGGGTGGATTGATCCAGACGGCGTGTGGGGGCAGAGCCGCTTGGGGCGGTT
>JAAYBA010000290.1 GCA_012719085.1 Planctomycetota bacterium | reverse complement strand
GGACCTGCGCCTGTGGCATCGGTCCTGCAACCCCCCGGTCGCAGACGGCTCTGCGGATGAACGCAGGCCATCAGACGAAACTGCCAAACCTACCTACCTTGAGTGCCCAAGAAGGAAAGCGATGAGCACCCCCCATTTCGAATGGATCGCTCCGTGGAACGATCTACAGGGCTCAGTCTACCGTATTCCAGACCGATTGTCAAGAGAATTGGGCCGAATCGGGCGGTCGGGGTCCACTTTCCCGCAGGCCTGTCCGTGTCCGGGCCGCCGAGCCCACGATTATCGGGCCGGCCGCGCATTTTTCCTTTGCGGCCGTTCCCGCGGTTTTCGCAGGCGCGCCCTTCGGTCGGAGGGCCCCGAGGGCATTCCGAACCCCCTGTGGAGGGCCCGTCGCCGTCACGATCAACAGCCTCGCCACAGAGCAGGAATCGTTGTGGATAACGTGTGGACAAGTCGCATTCCGGAGCATCCGTATTCATCCACAAACGGCCCGCCACAGCAACTGGCGTACCCACACGAGGACGATTCGCACCTGCCATCGGAACGGGTCTCGCGGAGGCAGCCATAAAACCTTTTCTGACAGTAGATTACAAGCGAGAAATTTCGTCTGCGGCCAGAGGCCTGTCGCAGGCTTGCCCCAAAGACCCTCTTTTACCAGGGATTTGTGCGATCTGGGAAACATGTGCGACCAATGCGCCTTTCGGTGGATAAACCGTAGAAAAGTCCTTTGGAATGCCCTGTGAGGACCAGAAAACCGTGTCCGCCGGCCCCCTGTGGGTTGGCACCGAGGAGAGTTCGCTGGCGTCGTAACCGGCCTGGCGTATAATGACAGAGAATGTGGGCGGTGAAACGGCAGCATCGCACTGGAGATTTCTATGGTCGGCGTGGGAAATCGAGTCGTGTTGGTTCTCGTCCTGGGGGTCTTGCTGTGCCCAGGCTGCTCGCGCCAGGCCAGGGCGCCTGCAAGGCGGGTGGATCGTCTGGTTTGGACCGCCCCCGATTGGGGCTCCCAGACGCAGGGCCTGCAGTGCCGACTGCGCCCCACCAAGCGGCTCTGGCAGAGCGGTGAGACACCGACCTTCAGGCTGGACCTCCGCAATCAGAGCAGGCGTCCGTTCGCGTTCGACGTCTGCGAGCCGATCTGGCCCGATCGCGTCGCGGTCGAAGGTCGCTGGTATCACCGACGTCGAGACGAAATCCGACCGGCGAAGGTCCACCTGCTGGCCCCCGGTGTCGAGCTGCCCGACCTGGAGCTGGTCCTCCCTGCAACGATGGCGTTGCCGCTTGGCCCGGGCCGTCATATGATCCAGATTGCGCTGGATTTCGAAGATCTCACGGTGCTGAGCAACCTGGTGGGTATCGAAATCGCCGACCCACCGGCAAGAGACGCCGACGGCGACCGATAGCGGCATAGGGTTTCCGCCGGGGCAGATCTCGGAATCCATCTATTGACTATTGCACGCTTGACTGGCCCGCCTGGTAGGCTTCCGTGCTGCCGGTTTTGGGCGTTGCGCCCGTGACCGAATTGACGACGCTGACGCTCGTGGGGCCGACGACCGCTTCGAGCAAGTCTGCGCTGCCCACCGTCACCGGTCCGGCGATCAACTCCGGCACACTGTAGAGATGGTAGCAAGATGTATAAGAAGACGGATGTTTCTGCGGCAGGACGAAGGGTTTGCAGGTCTTTCCGCTTTCGTCCACGTAGCTGATGAATGGCCGAGTGAACAGGCCTCCCTGTCGCTTGCTGCTGAACACAATCCACCGGCTGTTGCTCGACCAACTGTGCCACGACTCAGAGTATTCGCTGTTGACGGCGGTCTTCCAATACGTGCCGCTGCCCAGGTCCATCATGTACAGGTCGCTGGTGGGCTGGTAGACCGGGAAACAGCCATACCGACTCATGCAGAACAGCAGAAACCGGCCGTCGGGAGAAATGCGAGGCAACAAGATGCTCAGGCCGGTGTCCTTGGCGCTCAACACCGTCTCCAACGCGCCCCAGGTGTCCGTCTCGACATCGTAGCCGATTCGCATCAGGTCGTATTGGACCTCGTCGTATCGCCTGGGCGGCACCGTCTCCATATCGGTCCATAACAGCGGTGCGCTGCAGAAGTAGAGATACTTGCCGTCCGGCGTCCAGGCGGGATAGGTCTCCAGCCGCGTCTTGTCCGACAGGGCGGCAGTCGTCCTGGTCTCGTTCTTCTCGACATCGTAATAGACGATGAGCGAATCGAGGTCGATGACGTCGTGGATTTCCTTCTGGGCCGTGTGGAAGAACTGCCGGACGTCGTTGATGGAATAGGTGACGATCCGTCCGCTCGGATGCCACGCTGTATACCCGAACTTGGCGCCGATCTTCTCGACGCGGCCGTCATGGGCGTAGACGGTCGCGCTGGGAAACG
>JAAYBA010000289.1 GCA_012719085.1 Planctomycetota bacterium | reverse complement strand
TTGGGGCACCCTCCTGAGAGGCGACCTGCCATATTGGCACACCAGGGGACGGAACCAAAGACAGCACAAACTCATTCACAGAAGATACTTACGTCGAAACTCTCGCTGCGGCACGCGGTTTGCACCTTTTGTGGGTGGGGACGACCGTGCCCCGCCGAAACGGATGATTCGAGTGAGGTCCGAAGATGAAATTCGACAAATTCACGTTGAAAGCTCAGGAGGCGCTGGCCACCGCCCAGCAGATGGCGATGGCCAAGTCTCATACGATTCTCTCGCCGCTGCATCTGCTCGGCGCGATCCTTGGCGACGACGAGAGCATTGCAGTGATGATCCTCAAGAAGATCGGGGCCAACGTCGGGCGGGTGCGCCAGATGACCGACAGCGAACTGGGCCGACTCGCCCAGGGCACCGGGCCGGGGCAGTTGATGCCCGACCCGGCGTTGAACCAGGTCGTGCTCGACGCCCAGAACCGGGCCGACAAGATGGGCGACGAATATCTCAGCGTCGAGCACCTGTTTCTGTCGCTGGCCGGTGTCAACAGCGACGCCAAGGAGATTCTCAGCGTCAACTCCGTCACTGCCGAGCTGATCCAGAACGCGCTGAAGGACGTTCGCGGCGGCGCGACCGTCAGCGACCAGAACCCCGAAGAAAAATACAAGGCCCTGGAACGCTACGGCATCGACCTGCTCGAGATGGCCCGCAAGGGCAAGCTCGACCCGGTGATCGGGCGTGATGAGGAGGTCCGCCGGTGCATGCAGGTGCTGAACCGACGCACCAAGAACAACCCCGTCCTGATCGGCGAGCCGGGCGTGGGCAAGACCGCGATCGTGGAGGGGCTGGCCCAGCGAATCGTCGCCGGCGACGTGCCCTCGGGACTCAAGAACAAGCGCGTCATCGCGCTGGACATGGGGGCGCTGATCGCGGGCACGAAGTTCCGCGGCGAGTTCGAGGACCGCTTCAAGGCGGTGCTCAAGGAAGTAATCGCGGCTGAGGGGCAGATCATCCTGTTCATCGACGAACTGCACACCGTGGTCGGCGCGGGCAAGGCCGAAGGCGCCGTCGATGCAGGCAACCTGCTCAAGCCCTCACTGGCGCGAGGCGAACTGCGCTGCATCGGCGCCACGACGCTGGACGAGTATCGCAAGTACATCGAGAAGGACGCAGCGCTGGAGAGGCGTTTCCAGCCGATCGTGGTCGATCCGCCGAGCGTCGAAGAGACGATCGCGATCCTGCGCGGGCTCAAGGCCCGCTACGACGCCCATCACGGCGTGCGCATCACCGACTCGGCGCTGGTGGCGGCCGCGACGCTGTCAAACCGCTACATCACCGACCGCTGGCTGCCGGACAAGGCGATCGACCTGGTCGACGAAGCGGCCTCGAAGCTGCGGATCGAGAACGACTCGCTACCGGCCGAGATGGACGGCATCCGCCGCAGGATCGTGCAGCTTCAGATCGAACGAGAGGCCCTGAAGAAGGAGACCGACCCGGCCAGCAAGGAGAGCCTCAAGAGCGCGGAGAAGCAGTTGGCCGAGCTGGAGCAGAAGGACAGGGAGCTGACCGCCCAGTGGGAAGCGGAACGCGGCGGGATCGATCAGATCAAGGAGATCAAACAGCAACTCGAGCGGGCGCAGATGGAGTTCGAGGACGCCCAACGCAAGGGCGAGCTGGAACGGGCCGCCCGTCTGAAATACGAGACCATCGCAAATCTGAGGAAGGCCCTCGACGCAAGGGAAGAGCAGCTCGCCAAGTCCGAGAAGACCCACAAGATGCTGCAGGACGAGGTCACCGAAGAGCACATCGCCCAGGTGGTCGCCAAGTGGACGGGCATTCCGGTCTCGCGTCTGCTGACGGGCGAGCGGGAGCGCCTGATCGCGATGGAGCAGAAGATTCGCGAGCGGGTCGTGGGGCAGGACGAAGCCATCGCGGCCTTGTGCAACGCGGTTCGCCGCAGCCGCTCAGGGCTGTCGGACCCGAACCGTCCCATCGGGACGTTTCTGTTCCTGGGGCCCACGGGCGTCGGCAAGACCGAACTGAGCAAGGCACTGGCGCATTTTCTGTTCAACGACGTCAACGCGCTGGTGCGGATCGACATGAGCGAGTTCATGGAGCCGCACTCGGTGGCCCGGCTGATCGGCGCGCCTCCCGGCTATGTGGGCTATGAGGAAGGCGGCCGGCTGACCGAGGCCGTGCGGCGCAAGCCCTATTCGGTGATCCTGC
>JAAYBA010000288.1 GCA_012719085.1 Planctomycetota bacterium | reverse complement strand
GATCGGCAAGGCGGGTGCGCCGGGCTGGGGCAACTTCGCCGGGCCGCGCGGCACGCCGACGATCGATGGCGACCTGTTGTACGTGATGGGCCAGTACGGCGAACTGGTCTGTCTGCGGACCGCCGACGGCGCCAAGGTCTGGGAAAAGCACTTGGTCCAGGATTTCGGGGGCGAGCGGCCCGAATGGGGCTATAGCGAATCGGTGCTGATCGACGGCGACCAGATGGTCTGCACGCCCGGCGGCTCCAAGGGGGCGATCGTCGCGCTCGACAAGCGCACCGGCGACGTTCTGTGGCAGACGCGCGACTTCACCGACCCGGCCCACTATTCCTCGCTCGTCTGCGCCGAGATCGCCGGCATGAAGCAGTACGTCCAACTGACCGCCGACAGCGTCGTGGGCGTCGCTCCGAATGGGGTGGTGCTCTGGCGTGCCGAGCGGAAGGGCAAGACCGCCGTGATCCCAACGCCCGTTGTCAAGGACAATCACGTGTATGTCACGAGCGGCTACGGCGTTGGGAGCAATCTCTTCGAGATCACGCGCGCCGGCGCCACGTTTGAGGTTCGACAGGTCTACGCCGAGCGGAGCATGGCCAGCCATCACGGCGGGGCCGTGCGGGTGGGCGACTACATCTACGGGTACTGCGACGCCAGAGGCTGGCTCTGCCAAGAGATGGCGACCGGCGAGTTGAAGTGGACCGAGAAGAGACAGATCGGCAAGGGCTCGCTGGTCTATGCCGACGGCCGCCTGTACCTTCGCGCCGAGGACAACGGTGTCGTCGGGCTGATCGAGGCGACGCCCGACGGCTACAAGGAGACCGGCCGCTTCGTGCAGCCGGGCTTCGGCAAGCCCAAGACCTGGCCTCATCCGGTGGTGGCCGCAAAGAAGCTGTACCTGCGGGATCAGGACCAACTGCTCTGTTACGATGTGCAGGCCCTCTGATCGCGCGTTTCGGGACTCATGGGAGGTCTTTCGGCGATGTGGCTGATCGTGCTGCTCGTGGTTGCGATTGCGTTCATTGTCCTGGCTACGAGCAGGCTGAAGCTGCATCCGTTTCTGGCGCTGTTGCTCGCCGCGTTCGGCTATGGCATCCTCAGCCGGTCCGCCTCTGGCGGATCCCTCGCCGGCGTCGTCAAATCCATCAATGACGGGTTCGGGGAGACTCTGGGTGCTATCGGCATCGTCATCCTGGCCGGCTCGGTCATCGGTACCTTCCTGGAGAAATCCGGCGGCGCCGCCCGCTTGGCCCAGCGGACAGTCGATCTCGTCGGCCCCCGACGCGTTCCGCTGGCGATGGGCGTCATCGGATACATCGTCAGCATCCCCGTCTTCTGCGATTCGGGGTTCATTCTGCTTGCGCCTCTGGCGCGTTCGCTCTCCTCGAAGGCCCGGGTCCCGCTGGCGGCCGGAGCGATGGCGCTGAGCCTCGGCCTCTATGCCACGCATACGATGGTCCCCCCGACGCCTGGTCCCGTGGCGGCGGCCGGCATGTTGGAAGCCGATCTCGGGCGGGTGATCCTCTTTGGTCTGATCGTCAGCGTTCCGGCGCTGCTGGTCTCGTGGCTGTTCAGTGTGAAGATCGCAGCGCGCGTCAAACTGCCGTCCGACGATGTAGGGGCGAATGATCATTCGCCCGTCCTCTCGGCGGCAACGGATTCGGCGTCCGACGGTCCGTCGGTGGCCCGGTCGCTGGCCCCGATCCTCGTGCCGCTGGTCCTGATCCTGCTGCGGTCGCTGGCCCCGATCGTCGCGTCGCTGGTCCTGATCCTGCTGCAGTCGGTATGCCGTCTTGTGAGCCATCCACTGGACGAAGGCTGGATTGTCAGGATTGTCAGCGTGATCGATTTCACCGGCCAGCCGGTTGTCGCGCTGCTGATCGGTGTGTTCCTCGCGTTCCTTCTGCCGGCCAGGCTGACGAGAGAGATGCTCTCCGCATCCGGCTGGGTCGGCGAGGCGGTGCTGGCCGCGGCGACAATTCTCATCATCACCGGTTGCGGCGGCGCGTTCGGCAAGGTGCTGCGGGAGTCGAACATCGCTTCGGTCGTCTCACAGCTTCTGGGCGACCGCGCCGCTTCGTGGGGGCTCTGGCTTCCCTTCCTGCTGGCCGCCGCGATCAAGACCGCCCAGGGCTCCTCGACGGTCGCGATGATCACGACCGCCGGGATCGCCGCACCGATGCTTGAACCCCTCGGCCTGGCAACGCCCGCCGGCAGGGCATTGGCCGTTGTGGCCATCGGCGCCGGCTCGATGGTTGTCAGCCACGCCAACGACAGCTACTTCTGGATCGTTACCCAACTCTGCAAGATGACGGTCAGGCAGGGCTACAAGCTCCAGACGCTCGGCACCCTGGTTCAAGGCATCGCCGCCGCCGCGACCGTCTGGTTCGTCGGCGCGATCGTATTGTAGTGTGCCCGTAAGGGCATAGGGCGGTTGGAATAGATGAGCGACGAGATCGAACGAAACCTGGGTCCACAGCCGATCGAGCGGATCATGGCCGAGCACCACCTCAAGCCGCACGATCTCGTGGCCGCCTCGACCGAACAGATCACGCACAAAATGGTCGCCCGCGCGTGCAAGGGCCGCCGCCTGACTCCGAACGTCCAG
>JAAYBA010000037.1 GCA_012719085.1 Planctomycetota bacterium | reverse complement strand
CATCGATCGCAATGCCTCGTTCGAAGATCTCCTCGTGCAACTGTCGAGCCATCGAGTTGTCGTGGTTGACCATCTCGCGATGCAGACAGTCCCGACCGCGCTTCGTATGTCCCAGCCCCAAGAGCGCTATCGCGTGGATCAGATCGAAGTTGGCCACGCGAACCGCCACGGCAGGGTCCATGATTTCCAGCCAGCGCAGCGTCCGCACACAACTGACATATCGCCGTTCTCGCAAGTGCTCCAAGGCACGCTGGAGCAGGTCGTCCATCGCCTGGTCATCCGCAGGCCGCTTCTCCCCTTCGATCGCCTGATCGCCCCATCGCTCCAGAAAATCGCTGCATGTGCATTCGCGCAGCTCGTGGGCCAGGTCGACACCCGGGTCGCGTTCGGCCCGACCGACCGCCGCTTCGAGCCTCTCCAGACAGTACTGAGCATAGGCGACCCTTCGACTGCGCGGATCCATCGTCGGTAGCACTCCGGTCTGCGAATCGGCATGGACCCGACGCAGGGTGAGAAACTCCGGGATCGTGCCGAGACGCACCCGACCGGTGCGATGGGCGTATTCAATTGCCTTGGCCAACCAGAACGAATCGGCGCCGAAGGGATTCTCATCATAGAGACCGATCGTATCGAACAGATCACGTCGGACAATGGCCGAGCCATGCCATAGATAGTCCCAGATGCACTGCGTCCGGTAGACTTCCAGCATCTGTTCCTGCGTCGTCGGCAGGATCGCCGCCTCCGTGTGCTCAATGCCGGTAAACTCATCGAGGAAGCTGCGATAAAATGACCCGACGACTCCGAGACGCGGGTCCTCGGCAATAGCCTCAACCAGACGCTCGAGCTTCTGTGGAACCATGATGTCGTCGGCGTCCTGGATCGAGAGGAACGGCGCGCGTGCCTGCCGGATGGCGAAGTTGCGGCGGACATACGGTCCGGTGCTGTCGTCGAAGTAGAAAGGCCGGATGCGTGCGTCCCGGGTGGCATAGGCCTCGATAATCCGCCGCGTATCGTCCGTGCTGCCATCGTCAATCAGAAACAGCTCCCATTCGGTCAGCGTTTGGTTCACGATACCGTCCAGACACTCGGCAAGATGCGCCTGCGCATTTCGGCATGTCGTGACTACCGTGACCCTGGGATCCGAGGGGCACGACGCGCGAACGGACCCTGACGACGGAAGGCCGCACGGCTGGGCCAGACGCTCTCTCATCTCCGGCACGAGAGCCGAACCGACGTGCAACATCACATCATTGGAATCGGTTCCTCCCGTGAGGATCTTGCAGTGCTTGCACCGATCGGGCATATCGTCCCGGCTTTCCTTGATGGCCTGTCGCAAATCCTGGAGCTTCCTGCCATTCCACACGCCTTCGAGGGGCTCGGTCAGCGCATTGCCCATCGGAAGATCCAGAAGATGACAGCATGAGACAACGTCGCCGTTGATGAGGACACGAACCCGCTGCCAGGGCCGGACACACCGTCTGTGGCCTTCGGTCAGTTGTTGCGAGGCCACATAGGGCGGGTGGCTCAGATCGAAGTTGTTGGGGATGTCCAGGACCAGTCCGAGTCGAGCGGCCTTGGCTCTGGCCAGATCGAAGTTCTCATTTGCCCGTTCCCGGTGGAAGAGCAACGAATCGTCCAGCGCCGAGGCACTGTAGATGTGGACGAAGTTCACCGCCACGCTGTCGAAGGCATATCGGCCGGCCATCTCAATCACATCGGGCAGTTCGGCGATATTCTGGCGCATCGCGACGAAGGCCAGTTCGCAACTGAGGTCGGGCTTGTCCCGCCGGATCTCAGCCAGAATCTCCAGATTACGGCAGAGGCGGTCGAAACTCAGACGCGTGCGAATGGACTCATAGGTCTGCCGGGTGGATCCGTCCACGGAAACACGAACGGTGTTGAAGAACTTCCGAATCGTCTCCGCTCGTCGCCCGGCCAGTGTGGACAGATTCGTCGTCATTCCAAGAGACACGCCGAGCCGATTCGCATACTCGCAGAGTTCGTAGAACTGCGGATGCAACAGGACCTCGCCGCCGATCAGGTGAACATCCGTAGCGGTCGGCAACCACGCGTCGGCCACCCGCTTGAACTGCTCCAAGTCCACGATCTCTCCGTCCATCCCGTAGCTGCACATGACACACCCCCCGTTGCAGCGTGTGATTACGTTGAACTCCACGATCGTGGGGCGGTGGGAACAGACGGCGGGTTTGTCTCGTCTGGCCTGAGCGAAGGCGAGGGCGTTGCTGAGGGTCTTCGCCTCCAGATCGAGCGCCCGGGCCTTTCGCATCTTCCCGGCCCTGCGAAACAGCTCGGCGAGCTTCACCGCAACGGTATGCGTGCCCGAGGCCCCGCGAGGCATGGCCCGATACTTGCGTTCCAGTTCAGCGAGGACCTGCGCCGTTCGCTCATCCAACGCCTCGTCCTCATCCGTCGAACGATCCACGGGCATCTCAATCGCCGTCGGCGGGCTCGTCCGATCTACGTCGCGATCGCGATCCGTCACCTCCGGCGCAGATCGTCCGCCGGGCAAGCGATCGCCTTCCGTCGATTGGGGCTCTGGAGACGGCAATCGATCCCGCATCTGTTCCATCCTCTGTCGTTGCGCGGGGTCCAGGCGAACATGACGATTCGCCAGAAGTCTCTCATACGTCTCGGCCACACCGTCATACCGCCCGATCTGCATGTAGCACTCCGCCAGACGCGTGCAGGCGGCAATGTAGCACTCGGCGATGTCCTGATAGTCGCGAAATTCCTTCTGTACGCGATCCAGGCGCTCCCGGCCGAGCAGTTCCTCCAGAGGGGCGAGGATACCCTCGAGATATCCACATGCCTCGGCAGACCGACCCAGGAGCGTCCAGGAGGACCCCAAGACACATCTCGCCTTGATGGAATCAGGGCGGCCTTGGAGGACCTTCTGCGCCCACTCGATCGCCACATGCGGATGGTGTTTTCGCAAGAACAGGCTGTTTTGCAGACATTTCTCATACACGTCATCGTCCGTCGACGCTCCGGTCGGATGCAGGCCTGTGACAAACACCAGAAAACTCCATGCGTCGGATTCCTGTTCCTTCCCGAGGCAGTTCGATTGCATCAACTGTCCGATGGCAAACCGGTGCTCCACAATCAGCGAATCCACATAACCGACATGCCGTTCCTCAGGCCCGCTGTAACGGACGAGGACATCAGGGCAGTAGAGGATCGGTCGCTGACTCGCATCGGGATCTGCATAGATGCGGCACGACAGTTGAATTGCCCCGTGGTCGAACGGCATGCCGCCAAACCCACCGAAACGGAGGAAGGTCGCCCTGTCGAAGACACACATTTCATCGATGTCACAGGCGGCGTACAGGACATCGGGGCCCAGATCGAATCGCACAGGACATGATGCATCGCCTTTGCATGCGATCCGGCCTCGCAGGCCACTGAGATCCTGCCGCCGAACATGTTGCAGGATGCATCGGATGAAATCGCTGTCCGGCAACACGTGCGGGCCCAGGAAGGCAACGTATCGGCCTTCCGCCTGCTTCACGGCGGCATTGCGGTGCCGACCCCAGCCGGTGCCCTGCCCAACCCCAAGGACCACAAGGCGAAAACCAGCGGAATCAGCCACAGACGCCAGATCGTTCGGGACGGGTCCCCGGGTCAGTGCGATCACCTCGAAGTCCTTCTCGGTCTGCGCGTTGAACGAAGCGATCATCTCCGCCCACGGCATCGCACCATCTGCCAGAGACACGATCACGGACAGTCCCGTCGGGCCTTTGACGCCGCGCTCCAACAGGCATCGCGGCGGCTCGCTCGGCTCATCGGACTCGCCGAGGAAGATGGCCTTCTCAATGATACTTGTGCGCTCGTCACGCGTCCACCGGTCCTCGTACCGGTCCACATACTTCGCGCGAAAGAACGCCGCCAGAGGCGTCCCATGCGTGCGCCATTCCCGGTCGAGACACTCCCGGGCCTGCTGTGGATACCCAAGGGCGAAGTATGCCAGCGCCTTGACCAGATCATAGCTTCGCACGTTCCGTGCGATACCCTCCACGAGTTGCTCAACGATCTGGCTTGTCACGATACACCGGACGAACTGGCTGTTTGTCAGATGGGAACAGATCCTCCCGATGAACTCCCGAACCATCCGAGATGTCAGAGGAGCGCTTTCCCATTCGGCGAATCGGTGGCCGTTCTCGCGGGTAAAATCACTGCACACAGCCTCCCGCAACAGTCTCTGGACATCCGCCCGAGGATCGGAGTCGAGCTGCCGGATCACCTCGGACAACCTTCTGGCACGGAACTCCTTGAAGCGTGCCCGGCGACTGCGCGGATCGAACGCCGGCAGGCTGCCCGTCTGAGAGCCGACGTGCATCCGCCGCAACGTCAACACCTCGGGGATATTCATCAGGCGAATCTTGTCGTTTCGGCACGCATACTCCGCGACCTTCGCCAGCCAGAAGGAATCGGAGGCGAATGGGTTCTCGTCATAGGGGCCGATCTCGTCGAAGATGCGTTTGCGGATGATGGCCGAGCCATGCCAGCAAAAGTCGCACGTCGCAGAGCTTCGGTATTCGGCCAGGATCTGTTCGTGCGTCGTCTGCAGAGCAACCACATCGCAGTGCTCAGCCCCCTCGTACTCGTTCAGGAACATGTGATAGAACGAGCCCACAACGGCAAGGCGTTCGTCCTGCGTGATGGCGAGGTGCAGTCGTTCGAGCTTCTGTGGAACCATGACATCATCGGCGTCCTGGATCACGATAAACGGAGCGTCCGCTTTCTCGATAGCGAAGTCCCGTCGCACATACGGTCCGGCGTTGTCATCGAAGTAGAACGGCCGGATACGCGCATCGCGGGCCGCATAATCCGCTATGATCCGCCGGGTGCCGTCCGTACTGCCATCGTCGAGCAGGAACAATTCCCACTCCACCAGCGTCTGACGCAGGATGCTGTCAAGACATTCGGCCAGATGCCGCTCCGCATCGTGACAGGCCGCAATCACCGTCACCTTCGGACGCGGCCCGTCCGGCCTCCCCGCCGCACCATCGACAGAGCGGTCGGGTTCAGGCCGCATCTCGATGGCCTCAGCGGCATCCCGACATGGCAAGGATGCCGACGAGGTCGCGGATGAACGATCCGGGCGGATCTGGCGCGCACACGCATCGCGCTGCTGGGTGAGCTTCCCGCGCAGTGGCTCGGGGATGGAGAGTCTGCGATTCTCGAGCAGTCGTGAGTAGCTCGCCACGGCCTGTTCGTACTGACCCATCTGCACCTGGCATTGGGCCAGACAGAAACAGGTCGTCGCATACCGCTCAACAAGGCGGGCGCTCCCGGCGGAATCCGACGACGCATCGCTCGACTGCTTCGCGGCGATCAGAACCTCCTGATGGCCCAGCGATTCCTCCTGTTTACAGGCGGCCAGATCGCGTCTTCCGGCGGCCATCAGCCAATCCGCCTGCCGCAGCAACCAGTCCACGCGCGCAGCTCTATACGCCGCTGTGAGGTGTTGGGGCTGTCGGGGCGGTGTTCCGACAAGCACGCCCTCATGGTTCAGAATCCACGTAGCCCCGGAGGTCCGGCCTGTGTTTTCGGAGGTCCCGGCCAGTTCGCGGTTGCGGGCCGCCTCCACTCCCTTCCAGGCCTCCTGACGTCCACCGGCTACATGTCCATAGTCATGGTCCTGATGGACGGCGGTGATGAACTCGGTGCCATCGACCACTGCCGCTCCGTATGTGTGGGGCGCCATAACCAGCCAGTTGTCCCACGCCGTCCGTCCGATCGCAAAAGGAGGAATCTCGCGATACAGTCCCTTGGGAAAGACGAAGTAATCGAGGCCGCACTCGGCGTGAAGCATGGCAT
>JAAYBA010000287.1 GCA_012719085.1 Planctomycetota bacterium | reverse complement strand
CCTGCCCTTTCGAGGAGCAGGACCCGCCTTCTGGCCCGACGGGCACACGAAGTGATGGCCCTCAGGTAGGGAAGTATCTCTCGGAATCACCCTATGGCCGCACCGCCACGCTCGCCGGTGCGAATGCGGATGCACTCGCCCAGGTCCAGTACGAAGATTTTGCCGTCTCCAATGGTCCCGGTTCGCGCCCCCGCAATGATCGCCTCAACCGTCTTGTCGACGAAGTCTTCATTGACCGCGATCTCGATCCGTACCTTCTTGAGCAGGTTCACCTCGAAGTCGACCCCACGATAGCTCTCGTGGTATCCCTTCTGAGCGCCGCAGCCGAGGGCATTCGTCACCGAGAGCTTGAACACTTCGGCGGCATAGAGCGACTTCTTCACGTCCTGCAGTTTGTGTGGCTGTATATATGCGATTATCAATTTCATCGGTTCAACTCCACAAGAATGCGTGCTTAGCTGGTGGTGAAGATCTGGAAACCGGCATAGGCTTCCATGCCATGCTCGCCGATATCAAGCCCCTTCTGTTCCTCTTCTTCCGAAACCCGCAGGCCGATCGTGACCTTGATCAGGTAGAACAGGCCCAGTCCGAGGCCAAAGGCCCACGCGAACGCGGTGACGACACCCAGCGCCTGCACGCCCAACTGCCCGAGGCCGCCGCCGTAGAACAGGCCGGATTCCAGGTTGAACAGACCCGCCGACAGGGTCCCCCAGGCCCCGCACACGCCGTGGACGCTGACGGCACCGACCGGGTCGTCTACCTTCAGCACGTGATCGATGAACAGCACGCTCAGCACGACGAGCACCCCGCCGACAGAACCGATGAGGATGGCCCCGATCGGTGAGACGCCGTCACATGGTGCCGTGATGGCCACCAAACCCGCCAACGCACCGTTGAGCGCCATCGAGGCGTCCGGCTTCTTCAGCAGGACCCAGGCGGTCATCATCGCAACGATGGCCCCGGCCGCCGCCGAGAGGTTCGTGGTCACCGCGATGTAGCCGATCGAGCCGTCGCCGGTAGTGGTGCTGCCCGGATTGAACCCGAACCAGCCGAACCACAGGATGAACACGCCCAGCGCCGCCAGTGGCAGATTGTGGCCGAGGATCGCCCTCGGTTTGCCGTCGGGACCGTACTTGCCCACACGCGGACCGAGCACGACCGCCCCAGCCAAGGCCAGCCAGCCGCCGATCGAGTGAACCACCGTCGAGCCGGCGAAATCCAGGAACCCGAGCTTCTCCAGCCAGCCGCCGCCGTCCAGAAGGCCGCCCCAGGCCCAGGACCCGAAGATCGGATAGATGAACAGCGTGATGAAGAAGCTGTAGACCAGATAGCCGGTGAACTTGGTCCGCTCGGCCATCGCGCCGGATACGATCGTCGCGGCTGTCGCAGCAAAGACCGTCTGAAAGATCAGGAAGGTCCAGTTCCAGTCGGTGCCCGGCTCGACGCCGCCAAGCCCGAACAGAGTCGTGCCAAAGAAGCCGTTGGTCTGGCCGAACATCAAACCAAATCCCACCAGGAAGAACGCGATGGAGCCGATCGAAAAGTCCATCAGGTTCTTCATAAGGATGTTGACGGCGTTCTTGGCCCGCGTGAAGCCCGTCTCGACCATGGCGAACCCGGCCTGCATAAAGAACACCAGAAACGCGGCGATGCAGGTCCAGACGATGTTGATATGGGTCTGCAGTTCGTCCCTGGCGACCTCCACGGCCGAGGCGGCGGTCTCGTCCGCCGCCCCGGCGGTGATCGGAAGGACCAGGACGAACAACGTTAGAAGCACTCCAGACAATCGCATGACGTTCACCTCATATCCCTTCTGCGATACAGGATCTAAAACTCTTTCGAAAGACTGACACCCACCACGAAGACGCTGTTGTCCTTGTCATAGGCGTCGGAATCCTTGACATCGCCGCCGAGCAGCGCGATGTAGCGGACGCTCGGGGTCACACTCACGCCGGCGACCTCGAACGGAAAGCCAACGGAAAGCACCAGACCGTTCAACTCCGCCCCATCGGTGCCCCAGTAAAACTCGTTGTACTTTTTGTTGCCCCAGCCGATCGTCGCGCCCAGATCGATCCCGACCGGGATCTTCTCCGTCGCCTCGATACTGTGGCCGACGCCCAGCGAGACGTAGATGCCGTCGGCCTCGTCCACGTCATGGTAGACCGTCACCGACGGGCTGGCGGGCACATCCAGGCCAAATCCCCAGTACAGTTCGGTCGTGCCGCTGATGTCATAGGTCGGAAAGTCGTAGTAGATCGCACCGACCGAGTAGCCGAGGACATCGACACCGGGAACGGTGCCCGAGTAATCGATCGCGTAATCAATCTCCGTGAACTCGCCTGAGCGATCGTTCTTGTCGGTCAGGTCCAAGTTGCCCCAGATCGATCCGGTCAGGCCTTTGTACCCGACGCTGACGCCCGGCTGAAACACCCAACCGTCGACGAGGTTCTGGCCGCGCCAGACGTACTGGCTCATGAAGTCGGCCGTGACGCCGACGCTGACATCACCGGCGGCCAGACCCGTCGCACCGATCCCCAGAATCACTGCTGTCATGCACGCTG
>JAAYBA010000286.1 GCA_012719085.1 Planctomycetota bacterium | reverse complement strand
GCACCGTCTTCGCATGGAGGGGATGCAAACAGTGTGCCAGGCGAGGGCCACGCTGTGGGGGTCGCCACGCGGGGTTGGCTCTGCGTTTGCGCCCGGTCTTGGATGGGCGCGCCCGAATTCGGACACATCCGTGAACGCCGAACCTCTCTGCTATGACATCTGCGCCCGGTGGCTCAGGTCAACGGAAGTCGGAGCGTGGCCCGGCAGCCAGGGCGGTCAGGGTGGTTCTCGAGTGTCAGGGTCCCGGCGTGGGCCTCGGCGATCTGGCGGCACAGCGTCAGGCCGATCCCCGAGCCGTGTTCCTTGCTCGTGTAGAACGGAACGAAGGCGTCCGTACCGTTTTCCAGCCCGACCCCATCGTCGTCGATGCAGACACGAAGCTCGTGCGCATCGGCCTGCCAACTGACCGCGACCCGACCGTCTCCGGCAGGATGGCTCAGCAAGCTGGATTCGACAGCGTTGGAGATCACGTTGATGAGCAATTGCTCCAGTTGGTCGCGGTCGCCTCGGACGCTCACCTCCGGCCCGCCTTCGACGATGACCTGCATCCGCATCTCCAGGCCGACGACTCGGCGGAACAAGTCGGCCACGGCCACCTCACCGAGTTGCGGCTGGGGCAGGCGGGCCAGCCGGGAGTAGGCCCCGATGAACCGGTCGAGGGCCTCCGACCGCTCGGCGATAATCGCCAGCCCCTCGCGCAAGTCGGCGTCCCAGTCATCGGATCGCGGCCGGCGATCGATCAACGTCCGCAGGCTCTCGGCCACCGATTGAATCGGAGTCAGAGAATTGTTGACCTCGTGACGCAGGGTGCGAATCAGCCGCTCCCAGGCCCGGCGCTCCTCCTCGTGCAGCGTGCGCGTAAGATCCGACAGGAAAAGTAGTTGGTGCGATACACCCCTCTCTCGATAGCTGCCTCGGCGCAGCTCCCATCTCCCCGAGCCGCCCGGACAGGCCAGGTCGATCAGACGAGGCGTGGCGCCTTCGAGGCACTCGGCCAGACCGAGTTCGTCGGCCCGGCAGCCGAGCAACTCCTCTTCGGTCCGGGCCAGCAGGCGCCGGCCGCTGTCGTTGACCAGGTGCAGCCTCCGGTCGCTATCAAAGCCGAACATCGCCATGTCAATCTGCGCCAGGACCTTGCGGAGCAGCGCGGTCGCCTCGATCGCGCCCAGTCGCTGCTCGCGGAGCGATGCGGCCAATGCGTTGACTTCCCAGATCGCCTCGCCCAACGCATCGCCGTGCCGGGCGCCCCTGGCCCGCATCGAATAGTCGCCCTCCCTCAGGGCCCCGATGAGGTTGGACAGGGTCCGAAGCGGAAAGGCGACCCTGCCTGCGATGCTGGAAGCGATGCCCAGCGCGACGAGCACGAGCAGCACGATCACCGTCACCTGCGTCCCGACGCTGTAGTCGGAGACCAGAAAGAGAATGACGGCCGGGACCAAACCCATCAGCCCGGCGGTGAGGCTCAGAAGGAAGATGCGCTGCTCGTATCTCATAAATTCGTGGTTTCAAGTAGGATGGGCTTCAGCCCATGCGGCCGATACAGCATGGGCTAAAGCCCATCCTACCGGATTCCCACCTCAGATTCTCAATCGATTCCATGCTTCTCCATGCGCCGGTACAGGGCCCCGCGACTGAGTCCGAGGGACTC
>JAAYBA010000285.1 GCA_012719085.1 Planctomycetota bacterium | reverse complement strand
GTCATCGCGCTGTCCATGCTCGAAGAGGATGCGACCCGCGAACGGATGCTCAAGGCCGGTGTGGAGTGTTTTCTGTCCAAGGCCGGCCCTTCGGAAGTGATCGCCGCCGCCATCCGCCGCTCGTCGTAGCCCCGCTCTCGGCGACCTGTTGCCAGGGGAGCATCACGGGACAGCGCGGCCGTAGACCTCGACTTCGATATAGTGGTTCACATCGCCGGCGGCATGGCCGTTGCTGTACAGGCGAACGTAGCGCGCCTGAACGCCCCGTGTGTCGATGAGCTTGCCTTCATTCGTCTCGGTGTAGTAGAGGTCGCTGCCTTTGCCTTGCCCGGTCGTGTTGTCCACGTCGTTGTTGAAGACCGTCCGGACCCGGCCGGCGAACGACGGATCGTTGGAGACCTGAACGACCATGTCCATATAGACGTGGGGACGCAGATGATAGTGCCAGACCACGATGGCGTAGATCTCACAGCGTTCCTGCAGATCGATCGTGACATGCTGCACGCCCGGTCCCAGTTCGACGACGCTGCCATCGGTTGCTTCCTTGTCGCCGTCGGTGATCATCTCGAGCGTCCCGATCAGCGGCTCCGGGTCGCTGGAGGAGACGGGCTTTCCCAGGGCGAGGTTCGTCGTCCCCACCGGCACCAGAAACGGCGGCCGGGGCCCTCCGCGCGGCCGTTCGAGATTGGGTGTCTGCATGTCCTTCGGCGTTCCGACGAATTGCGGTTTGGGCAGCGCGATCTCCAACGGCATCAGCCGGGAGCGGCCCAGGTCCTCGGGCGTGGGAATCGGTCGGGGGTCCTGGGAAGGGGTTCCGATCGTCTGAGTTGTGTGATGGATGACCCTCGCCGACTCGGGCACACCGAGGTCGTAGATGCTCATCGGGCCCGACTGAGGATAGCTCATGGCCCATTCCTGGCGGCTGAGCATGACCCCGCTGCTGCTGCGTTGCTCGATATGGGCGCCGACAAGCCGCCGCGTTTCCGGATCGGCCATGAGCCTTATCCTGAGCTGGCCGACGCGCCGGCCGACGACGGTGACGCCGGGATCGGACCTGTCCAGCTCATACATCAGCACCTTTTGGCCTTCGTAGCGATCGCTCCACTGTGCCACGGTGACATCGTTCTGGGCGGCGAAGACGGCGAAGGCATCGGCGAGCGTGTACGCCGAGTCGGCGCCGAAGAGCCCCTTGCTCGGAAGTTCGCTGATGACCACGGCCCTGATCTGGGGGCTATACAGCAGCTCTCTACGACCCGATCCGAATTCGGAAACGATCACGGAGCGATCGGAGGCCAGGATGTACGCCTTTCGGCTGGAAAAATCGTTCCAGTGCTGCTCGGTGCGGACCGTCCCGTCGCGGTGTTCGGTGACCACCGCGTGCATCCAGGCCATCCTCTCCGTGGCCTGCCGGACCTGGTTCAGGGTCGGTGGCCCCCATCCGCGTCGAATCATTGCCTGAACGCCGAAGATTGCGGCGACGACAATCGCGGCCGCCACCGCCACCTTTGCCATCAGCGGGAACGCCGTGAGCGATGCCTTCTGCGGGGTCGGCGCCAAGGCCGGCCCGACCGACCGACCGACCGTCTCGAACGTCGCCAGCATCTGCTGTCGCAGGCGTTCCTTGTGGGCCGGATTCGGCTCGGCGTCGATCTCCATACCCCCAACCAGTCTCTCGAAATCACGCTCCTTCATCGCGCTCCTCACAGCCGAGATCATCCCGCAGAACGTCTCTGAGCCTGCGGAGAATCCTGTGCAGAGTGACCCGGATCGTCGCGGGCTTGATGTCCATCACTCGACCTATCTCGTCGAAGTCCATCTTCTCGAAGAATCGCAGCGTCAGGATCGTCTGATGCTCGGGTTTCAGTTGCAGTATGGCGGTGTACAATGTCGGCCAATCCATCGCGGACCACGGACCGTCCTGCGGTTGGGCCGCTCGTCGCATCGCCACAACGTTCTCCATCAGTCGCTTGCGCCGGGAAGTCTTCCGGATATAGGCATTGGCCTGGTTGGCGGCGATGGTGAAGATCCAGGCCCGGAAATCCTGCTCGGTGCCACCTTTGAACTGTCGAATCGCGGCGGCCACCGTCAGGAATACGCCGGAGGTGATGTCCTCGGCCGCTGCCGTGCTGTACAGCCGGTGGACGCAAAACCTGTAGATTCGCTCGTAATACAGTTCGTAAAGCTCTGCCAAAGCGGCGGACTGCGTCCTGGCCTGCACCACGAGATCGTCGTAAGGTGTTTGGTCAACAGGTTTTGCCATAGCACCGACCATCGACATACGTTCAATTGCGCAGTGGAGGCCCATGTTACAGGGCAGGCGGGCAAAAATCCTGGCAAAACCGCCGTCGGTCCACCCATCCGCAATGACCGCAAGCCCGAACCCCGCGGCGGCAGGCGCGTCAGTGCGCCCCGACCGCCCGCCTTGCCGGCGGCCCGTGCCGGAGGCGACACGGGCTGTGTGCTCAGGACCTGGCCGGGCCTTCGCTAACGCACGACGGGCAGTTCGTAGCGGGCCAGAGAGGCGACGTCTCCCATCTCCG
>JAAYBA010000284.1 GCA_012719085.1 Planctomycetota bacterium | reverse complement strand
TTCACGTAGTCGAGTCCGACCATGTAGCTCTTGACGGCCTTGTCGTTGGCGCCGACGATCTCGATCCGCAACACGTGTTCGCCGGCGGACAGTTCGTGCAGGCCCATATCCCGTTCACCGGTGGCGACCACGCCGTCGTTGTACAGATCGATGGGGCCGCCGAGCTTCCTGCCGTCGAGATAGAACTGCGCGATGCCGTAGTCGACGGCCTTGGTCAACTGCATCGTGAGCCGATAGACACCGGTCTTCTCCACGGGCACCGCCAAATCCAGCGTCGCGCCGGGGCGGGCGTCCGTCCACCACAGGTGCGTATCGCCGCTCCAGTCGGGCCCGAAGCCGTACATATCCTGCGGGGCCGCGTTGCCTGCGCTGTGGGCCATGACCTTGAGGTTCTCGCCTTCGAGAGCGCCTTTGACCTTGAAGGCCTCGATAGGCGTCCAGTAGCCCGTGCGCTCTTCGACGCCGACCGGCTTATATGGGTCGCTCTGCCCGGCGGCCTGATACCAGTAGGCCGTCGCGGCGTACAGCGTGGGCCGGTCGTTCGGATAGTATTTCTCGATCGCCGCTTCGAACGATTTCTGGAACGGCACGTTGTCGGTGATGTGCCAGCGGTTGACCGAAATGTGGCCTCGATTGCCCATGCTGATCGTCTGGTTGTGGTAGGCGTTCTCAAACAATGCCGGGTCGCACCAGGCGTAGCCGAAGTAATCCTCCGAGCCGGTGCCGAACGTCGAGGGAAATACTTCGCCATCGACGAAGAACTTCTCGTCGCCTTCACCCCACCAGCCGCCGCGCGGGTTCCAGACGTGGAGCATCACCCCGCAGAACCGGCCTGGCCCTCGCGTCTTGAGCATCGTCCAGTCGATCTTCCTTCGCTCGGGGTCTTCCGGCAGAAGCGCATCGCGATGCCACTTGGCGTGAAAGCGGCCGAGCCGACGGGCATTGTCCTGGAGCGGGACCGTCACGACCTCCAGGTGGACCTTGCGCGGCCGATCGCCGTCGTTGACCAGTGTGATTTCGTAGCCGGAGGCGAAGGGCATGAACCAGTGCGAGTACCACCAGCCGTCTTCGGTCAGTCCGCAGGGCAGCGAGTGATAGACATTGGCGCCGGCGGCAGTGCCGAAGAAGTCGCCCAGCGGCGCCCAGACGCTCGGCGATCTCTCACCGTCCCATCGGATCTGGATCGTCCACTCGCGCAGCGTCTCGCGGTCCTCCGGTTCGGCCGGCGGGTCGAGCCGCAGTCGAAGGGTCTTGATCGCGCCCGGGCCCTCCATGTTGCCGATCGTGCAGACGCCGCCTCCACTGGAGCTGAGGTGGTGCGTTGCGATCGTCTCATCCGGCTGCGGCGGTGCGAACGGGCCGCACCCGCTGAGGATCTCGTCGGCCTTCGCCAGCGCGTCCTTCTCGGCCTGCGACAGTTCTCGCGTGAAGGTCGGCAGGATCGTTCCCTTCGGGTAGGTCGTATAGGTGAAGTGATAGTACGCGCCCCAGTCGCCCTGGGCGGTGATCTTGCAGGACTTCTGGAAGGGGATGGGGACGTAGCAGTTCTGCCCGCGCGCCGCTTCGTGGACGAGGGCCGGATACGTGAACGGCTCATTCTCCCGGTTGAAGTACCCGATGAAGGACAGGTCCACCGCAGGCTCGGCGGCCCCGTCGAGATAGATCTTCACGTGGCCTTCTTTGGGCAGCGCCGACCAGATCCGCCAGATCACGCCGGGGCCCTCCATCTCCGCAAAGACCAGCTCGTCGCCTTCCTTGCGAATGATCCCGCCGCCGTCGCCGTTGGCGTCCCAGTCGATGTACCTTCCGGAAGCCTCGTCGTACTTGCTGCGCCGATCCCAGCTCGACCATTGCGCGCACTTCTCCCCCGTCTCAGGCAGTGTCGCCAGGTGTTCCAGATCGGTCAGCCGACCGATCAGATCGAGGTAGGTCAGCGTCTCAGCCGCGCCGGCCGGCGCCGCTGCAGACGACCAGATGGTCAGAACAAGGGTTAGAAGGACTGCTGAAGCCGTGAAGGCCGACAGATTCGATCGCCATCGTTGCATCGTGAGCCTCCCTTTCTGGTGCGAACGGTTTCGTCCGATCCCTGCGCCAGGTCTCGGAGTCTGCTCGGGAGGCCCATTGTAATGGAGAGGGCCCCTGATTGCCAGCGGGTGCGTCTGGATCGACGCGCCGACAAACAGGGGCCCATCCGGTTTTGGACAGCTTGTCCGATGTGACGGCTTCGCGGTCCGTCACAACTCTTCATTCGTTGGTCTACGGACTGGGATACTTGACCGAGCAGCCGTAGGGGGGCGTCGTGGTCGTGCTCACCGGCCGGCCCGCCAGCAGCAGCGAGAGGGCCTGGTCTACGTAGTTGACGTTGGCGACGTTGGCCTCGACCTTGCCCATCGGGGCGTTGTCGATGGCTCCCTGGTAGACGATCACGCCGTCTTTGTCGATGACGAACATGTGCGGCGTGGTCCTCGCCCCGAAGGCCCGGCCGATCTGGCCGGATCGATCGTCGATGATGGGGAAGGGCATCTTGTGCTCCTTGATGAATGCGAGGTTGGCTTCCGGCTTCGTATGGTTGGTGCTGTTGACGGCCAGCCAGACGACCTCCTTGTCCTTGTACTTGTTGGCCAGTTCGACCATCGTTGGTTTCGTGGCGTGGTGATACAGCGAGAAGGGGCATTCCATGTTGAACCATTCGAGGACGACGATCCGGCCTTCAAGGTCGGAGAGCTGATAGGTCCGTCCGTCGAAACTCTTAAGTTCCACGTCGGGCGCACTCCGGCCCCGGCGCGCGGCGCGCTCGGGCCGTGCGGCTCGCTGCCGCGTTGCCTGTGCCATCCTCTGCTGTTGTTGCTGGAGTTGCGCCATTCGCGTGCGAAAGGCTTCCTGCTGGCTGGCAATGAGCTTCTCGACTTTGCCGGCCGTCTCGGTGGCCTTCTCCTTGACCGCGGTGGTGTGGATCGCCTGCAACTGGGCGATCAGCGAGTCCTGCTGGGCTTTGAGTTCATCGATCTGCTGCTGCAAGGCCTGGACGCGTTGCTGCTGTTGCATGGCCACGCGCTGGCCGGCGGGGTCCTGGCCGGCGGGCTGCGCGCTGCTCTGCGCCGCCGAGATCGCCGCCAAAAACAGCACCATCGATACGACTGCGATCGAGTTGTATTTCCCTGTCATAGCCGCGTTCTCCTACAAGCAATGGTTTCATCCAACTTGCCCTGTTCTTCGGCCGTTTCGGCATCATACCCCACTTAATCTACTCGCTTGGGGGTATTGCGTAAGGGTTTGTACTGCCGCCATCTGGCAAAGGTTCGCGTTTGGGGGCAAAAATGAGAACGGCACGATGGGCCTTCCCGGTGCCGGGGCCGTGACCAACAGGTCCTATAGGACCTACTGGACCTATGCTCCTGACAGGGCGGCCTTGACCTGCCCGATGAAGGCGGAGACCTCGGCAATCGCCCGGCCCGGATCGTCCAGGTGGGCCTCGATCATGCCCACGATCCGCGAACCGATGATCGCGCCGTCGGCGCCGGCGTCGGCCACCGCCCGCGCGTGCTCGGGCTTGCTGATGCCGAACCCCACGCAGATCGGCACGTTCGTGAGCGATTTGAGCCGGCGGACCAGGTCTTCGACGCTGTCGGAGAGGGCGTCCCGGCTGCCGGTGACGCCGAGAACGCTGACCGTGTAGATGAACCCTGTCGTCCGGGCGGCGATCTGTTGCATCCGCTCGGGCGAGGTGTTGGGCGTGACCATGAAGACGCTGTCCAGCCCGGCGGCGCGGATCGAGCCAAGCACCTCGTCGGCGTCGTCGATCGTCATGTCGGCTATCAGGACGCTGTTGACGCCGGCGTCGCGGGCGTCGCGGAAGAACTCGGCCTTGCCATAGTGACAGACGAGATTGTAGTACATCAACAGGCCGATGGGGATGTCCCGGTGCTGCTTGACCTGGCGGATGAACTCCATCGCCCGCCGCACGTTCATCCCGCTGCGCACGGCGCGGATGTCGGCCTTCTGAATGGTCGGACCGTCGGCAATCGGGTCCGAGAAGGGGATGCCCAGTTCGAGAACGTCGGCGCCGGCGTCGATCGCGGCCTTGACCAGGGCCAGGCTGGTGTCGAAGTCCGGGTCGCCGACGACGAAGAACGGAATCAGCGCCGCGCGGTGCTGTCGGCTCAGTTCGGAAAACACGTCACGATAGGATTTCATACTTGTCGATCCTGTGTAGTCTGTTTTTGAGTAGGTCCTATAGGTCCAATGGGACCTATTCCAACGGTCGGTGCTGTTCTACGATGCCGACGTCTTTGTCGCCCCGGCCGGAAAGATTGACCATGACGATGGTCTCCGGCCCCAGCGTGCCCTTCAGGCCGGCCACGTACGCCAGTGCATGCGTGCTCTCCAGCGCCGGCAGGATGCCTTCGATGCGCGCCAACAGCCCGAACGTCTCCAGCACCTCCGCGTCGTCGGCGGCGACGTACCGGGCCCGGCCGATGTCACTGAGATGGCAGTGCTCCGGACCGACCCCCGGATAGTCCAGGCCGGCGCTGATCGACTCGGTGTCCATGACCTGGCCCTCGGCATCCTGGAGCAGATAGGATCGGGCGCCGTGAAGGACGCCGGGCGTGCCCGCGACGATACTGGCGGCGTGCTTGCCCGTGGCGACCCCCCGGCCGCCGGCTTCGACGCCGATGAGCTTGACGTCCGGGTCGTCGATGAAGTGCGCGAAGGCCCCGATGGCATTGCTGCCGCCGCCGACGCAGGCGACCACCATATCGGGCAGGCGGCCCGTCTGGTCGAGAAACTGTTGGCGCGCCTCCCGGCTGATGCAGCTCTGGAAGTGACGGACGATGGTCGGGTAGGGGTGCGGCCCGGCGGCGGTGCCGAACAGATAGAACGTGTCGGTCACGTGCGACGTCCAGTACCGCAACGCATCGTTGATCGCATCCTTCAGCGTGCCGGTGCCGCCCTCCACCGGTATGACTTCCGCGCCGCAGAGCTTCATCTTATGGACGTTGACGCTCTGCCGCTCGACGTCGGTGACGCCCATGAAGATCTTCGTCTCCATCCCGAGCAAGGCCCCAATCATCGCCGTCGCCAGGCCGTGCTGGCCCGCGCCGGTCTCGGCGATCAGCTTGCTCTTGCCCATGTGCTTGGCGAGCAGGCCCTGGCCCAGCGTGTTGTTAACCTTGTGCGCGCCGCCGTGGAGCAGGTCCTCCCGCTTGAGATAGACCTGGAACCCGACGTGCTCGCTGAACCGCCTGGCGTGGTACAGCGGGGTGGGGCGGCCGGCGTAGTGCGTCGAGAGGTCGGCCAGTTCGGCCACGAACGCCGGATCGCCGCGAAATCGATCGAACGCCTCCTCCAGTTCCTCCAGCACCGGGATGAGCACCTCGGGCACGTAATAGCCGCCGTAGTCACCGTATCTGCCTCTGTGTTTCATGCGGATTACCCTTCTTGACAGGTCCAATAGGTCCTACATGTCGTATCGGAACTATGCTCTGAGATGTCGTATATTGTCGAAAAGCTGCTGCATCTTGCGATGGTCCTTCCTGCCGGGCGCCGCCTCGACCCCGCTGCACACGTCGATCCCATAGACGCCCAGCTCGATGGCCGCAACGGCGTTGTCCGGATTGATTCCGCCGGCCAGGAAGATCCGCTTGCCGACGTGGCCGATGATGTTCCAGTTGAACGTCAGTCCCGTGCCCCCGTACTTGCTCGGATCGTAGGCATCGAACAGGATGGCGTCGGTGAAGAAGCCGTCCGCCTGTTGAATGTCGCTGCTGTCCTTGACCCGGATCGCCTTCATCGTCTTGGGGCTGTCGTAGGCCAGCCACTGACAGAACTCGGCGTTCTCGTCGCCGTGCAACTGAATCCAGTCGAGCTGACACTGACTGGCGATCTCCCGCGTCTCTTCGAGCGTGCTGTTGACGAATACCCCCGCGATGTCGATGAAGGCCGGGAGCTTGTTGACGATTCGCCCGGCGTCCGCGGGCCGGATATAGCGCGGGCTCTTCGGATAGAAATTGAACCCGATCAGATCGGCGCCCATCTCCATCGCCGCGAGGGCATCGTCGTAGTTCGTGATTCCGCAGATTTTGACTTTGGGTATCAACATGGTCAGGACCCGATAAGAAGAACGCGACTCACCCTTTGTTGGAAACCTCAATCAGTGTTTCAAGACAGTGCATGGCCTTCCCGTCGTCGATCGAATACTCGGCCAGCGGGAGGGCCTGTGGAAAGCTGTCCACCAGTCCGGCGACAATGATGGCGGCCGCCGCGTTGAGAACGACGATGTCGCGACGGGCTCCTCGCTCCTTGCCGCTCAGGATGTTGCGGACCAGGGCGGCGTTGGCGATGGCATCGCCGCTGCCGAGCTGGTCGATGGACGCGCCGGCCAGGCCGAATTCCGCCGGGTCGAGTTCCATCGACGTGATCTGACCGTTGCGCAGCTCGACGACCTTCGTCTTGCCCAGCAGGCTGATCTCGTCCATGCCCTGGCCGTGAACGACCATCGCGCGCTTGGCCCCCAGAAGCTTGAGCGTCTCGGCGATCCGGTCGAGCAACTCCGCGTCGGCGACTCCCATCACCTGGGCCGTGACCCGCGCCGGGTTGGCCAGCGGCCCCAGGATGTTGAACGCGGTCCGGAAGTCCAGACTCTTGCGGATCGGCTGGACGAAGCGCATCGCCGGATGGAACTTCGGGGCGAACATGAACCCGATGTGGGCCTGGCGGATGCACTCGGCGACGACGTCCGGACCGGGGTCGATCTTCACGCCCAGTTCGTCGAGCACGTCGGCCGAGCCGCACTTGCTCGTGATGCCCCGGTTGCCGTGCTTGGCCACGTACACCCCCGCCCCGGCGGCGACCAGCGCGGCGGCGGTCGAGATGTTGAAGGTCTTGATCGTCGCGCCGCCGGTGCCGCAGGTATCGACCATGTTGTCGATGCCTGCATCGACGGGCACCGCGTGATTGCGCAGCGACTGCGCCAGGCCGGCGATCTCGGCCGCGGCCGCCCGCTTCATCCGCATCATGGCCAGAAACGCCGCGATCTGGACCTCCGTGACCTCGCCCTCGAAGATCTTGTCTTGCAGGGCCTTGGCCTGCTCGAACGTGAGGTCTTTGCCGTCCAGGATGATTTCCAGGTACTCCGTGATTGTCGCCATGGTTTAGCTCCCTACCGTTTGTCTCTTCCGGGCCGCGATGTTCAGGATATTCTGGATGATCTTGCCCCCGGCCGGGGTCAGAATGCTCTCCGGGTGGAACTGGACGCCGTAGATGGGCAGATGTTTGTGCTGGACGCCCATAACGATGTCCTCGAATTCGGCCGTCTTCTCCAGGCAGTCGGGCAATTGGATCGCCGCCAGGCTGTGGTATCGCCCGGCCTGGAGCGGATTCTCAATGCCCGCGAACAACCCCTTCTCGTTGTGACTGACGCGCGAGGGCTTGCCGTGCATCGGCTCCGGCGCGTGGCCGACCTTGCCGCCGAAATGCTGCACGATGATCTGGTGTCCCAGGCAGACCCCGAAGACCGGCAGCTTGTCCTGGAAGTGCGCCAGGGCGGCCAGGGATACGCCGGCGGTGTCCGGGTTGCCCGGCCCCGGCGAGATCACCAGCAGATCGGGATCGAACTCGGCAGACACCGCGATCAGATCGTCGAGACGCGTGTCGGCGCGGTAGACGCGGGTCACGCACCGACGCTTGCCGAAATCATCCACGAGGTTGTACGTGAACGAGTCGAAGTTGTCGATGAACAGGACTTTGGCGTATGTGGCATCCATCGGAATCTCCTCTCAACTCACCGTGCCCAGTATGCCCTTGTCACCCCGAGCGGAACGAAGTGCAGTCGAGGGGTCTGGCCATAGATGGCACGTGTTTCTGGCCATGGCCGGATTCCTCCACGGCGGTCTGCCTTCGGCAGTCCTTCGGTCGGAATGACCAAGTCGCCGCCCCGGTGCTTCCGAGTGCGGCGTGGTGCTCAGCACGAAAACGACATTGGCTGGTGCGTACATCTTGCGCATGTGACTACTGTCCTCGAATGGC
>JAAYBA010000283.1 GCA_012719085.1 Planctomycetota bacterium | reverse complement strand
GGCTGAACAGAACCGTCCGCCGACCGTAGGGAACCCCCCTGAAAGGAATGACATGCTGAACACCGCCGTACTGACCGCCCTGACGATGCTTCTCGCCGCACCGCCCCACTACGCCGGGACCCTCGACACCGACTGGCTCGTGACACCCGTGACAAAGCCGGCGACCGTCCGAATGAGCGACGACGGCAAGGAGCTGGTTCTTTCCAACGGGCTCATCGCCCGGCGGTTTCGCCTGCGTCCCAACGCGGCGACCGTGGCATTCGACAACCTGATGACGGGCGAGTCAATGCTCCGCGGTGTCAAGCCGGAGGCCCAAGTGACGATCGACGGCCGTTCCTTCGACGTCGGTGGCCTGAAGGGACAGCCCAACTATGCCTATCTGCTCGATGAATGGAAGGACGATCTGACGGCCGATCCGAACGCATTCGTCTTCGTCGGCTACGAGGTGGGCGAGACCCAACCTCGTTTCGCCTGGAAGCGCGTGCGCCACTGTGCCGATCTGCCGTGGCCGCCGCGTGGCGTGTCACTGACCATGAGCTACCGACCGCCCGAACGCAGCCAATCCACACTGCCAGCCGACCTGACGGTGACGATCCATTACGAGATGTATGAAGGCATCCCCCTGCTGTGCAAATGGCTGACGGTGCGCAACGGGTCGGAGAAGACCATCCGGCTGAATCGCTTCACGAGCGAGATCCTGGCGATGGTCGAGTACGAGTCGGAAGTGGACAACTACCAGTTGTGGCGCGTCCCGAACCTCCACGTGGAGAGTGACTACACCTTCGGCGGCATGAACGCCTCGGTGGCCAATCATACGACCCACTGGGCGCCCGACCCCGAGTACCTCACGCAGGTGAACTACCTGCGGAAGAACCCGTGCCTGCTGGAGTCGCGGCCGCCGGTCGGGCCCGACGTGGACATCGCACCGGACGAGACGTTCGAGTCGTTCCGCACGTTCGAGCTCGCCTTCGACAGCACGGAGCGCGAGCGCAACGGCCTGGCGGTCCGCCGCATGTACCGCACCATCGCGCCGTGGGCAACGGAGAACCCGATCATGATGCACGTCCGCCGGGCCGACCCGAACTCGGTGCGGCTGGCCATCGATCAGTGCGCCGAGGTCGGATTCGAGATGGTCATCATGACCTTCGGCAGCGGGTTCAACATCGAGAGCGAAGACCCGGCGTATCTGGCCCAGTTGAAAGAGCTGGCCGACTACGCCCACAGCAAGGGCATCGAGATCGGAGGCTATTCGCTGCTGTCGAGCCGGCGGATCAGCGACGAGCACGACGTGATCGACGTCGCCACGGGCAAGCCCGGCGGGGCCAGATTTGACAACGCCCCCTGCATCGGCAGCCGATGGGGACAGGACTACTTCCGCAAGCTGTATGCGTTCTACGAGAAGACCGGATTCGACCTGCTCGAACACGACGGCTCCTATCCGGGCGACACCTGCGCCTCGCGCAGCCATCCAGGGCATCGCGGCTATGAGGACTCGCAGTGGACTCAGTGGAAGACGATCAGCGACTTCTACAAATGGTGCCGGGGACGCGGCGTCTATCTGAACGTCCCGGACTTCTACTACCTGACCGGCTCGACGAAGTGCGGCATGGGCTATCGCGAGACCAACTGGTCGCTGCCGCGCGCCCAGCAGATCCTCCACGGCCGGCAGAACATCTACGACGGGACCTGGACCAAGACGCCGAGCATGGGCTGGATGTTCGTGCCGCTGACGGAATACCACGGGGGCGGCCCGGCGGCGACCATCGAGCCGCTCCGCGACCACCTCGATGCCTACGAGGCGCATCTGGCCAACAACTTCGGCGCCGGCGTCCAGGCGTGCTACCGGGGCCCGCGACTGTACGACTCCAACGAGACGAAGGCCGTGGTCAAGAAGTGGGTGGATTTCTACAAGCGATACCGTGACATTCTCGAATCCGACGTGATTCATCTGCGCCGGGCGGATGGACGGGACATCGACGGCTTGTTGCACGTCAACGCCCAAGGGAAGATCAAGGGCCTGGCGATGATCTACAATCCGCTCGACCGCCCCGCCGAACGGGAACTGAGGCTACCGCTCTACTATACGGGCTTGGCCGATACCGCCCGCATCCGTGAGAAAGAAGACGAAGCGAAGACGTACAAGCTCGACCGGCATCACAACGTCACGGTCCCGGTTCGGATCAATGCCGCCGGCGTCACGTGGCTCGTCATCGAATAGAGGACAGCAAAGCGTCGTCGCCTCTGGGACGCTCGGTCAGAGCCGCTGGTATTTGACGATGGCGCGATAGACGCCGTTGATCCGCTTGCCCTCGACGATGGTCGGCGAATACTTCTCATTGCGGGGCTGAAGGCGAATCTGGTCGCCGGCCTCGAAGAAGATCCGCTTGAAGGTCGTCTCGTGCGGCAGCGTGAAGCGGACGAAGCAGTCGTCGCCGTTGTGCACCTCGACGGCCGGGGAGAAGATCACGATGTCGCCCTCGACGAACTTCGGCTCCATCGAGTCGCCCACGACGCGCACGGCGAAAGCGTTCGGATCGTGCAGGTCGGGGCAGCGGACGTAATCGTCCGCCACGCCGACAGGATAATCCAGATCGTTAAACTCGGCAGGATAGCCGGCGGTGACTTTGTTGATGATCGGGACGAGCCGTCCGGCGGCCAGCGACCGCTTTCCCTCTTCCACGCTCACACGGCTCTTGGTCAGAAGCGTTTTGACCTCCCGGCCGCCCTGCTTCTTGGCGGCCAGCTTCTTGAGGACCTGCCGGAGTTTCTGGTTCTCGGCCTCCCGGAACTCGTATTCCTGGCGGACGTCCGACGGCATGCGCTCCAGGTGGGCGATATGCAGCAGCAGACCCGACTCAAACTTGAGCGTGCGTTCGAGCTTGGTCAGCAATTCATCGCTCGGCGGATTCTTGACCTTGCCCGTCTCGATCGTGGACAGGTAGGGTTTGGAGAATCCCACGCGATTGCTCACCTCGTCGAGGGTCATGTTCAATTGCTCACGCTTCTGTCGGATGATCTGCCCGAGAGACATAGCCGCTCCCTAAAACGGCCCGAAGGCCTACTTCACTTCCACCAGTTCGTATTCCGCACTGCCCAGCCCGATCCGCACGGCGTGCTCGATCTGGTGACACCAGTCCAGCCGGGCATTGCCGATCAGCCTGGGCACGTCGCGCCCGCCCCGGCTCTCCACCAGATCGATGGACGCCTTGTCCACCGCCACCGGATCGGTCGAGGCCAGGATGCCGATATCCTCAACCATCTTAGGCAGGTTCGCCTGGGCGAAGCAATCGCAATCTTTAGTTACCGACATCACAAAATTATAGAACGCCGCCCGCCCGTGCTTGCCCCCAAGGGCGCCGAGGGCGTGTTCGGCGACGCTCTTCTGCAGAATCTCATTTTCCTGTTGCCAGTCGTAGACGACGGCGTCGAACCGGCAGACCGCAACACACTCGGCGCAGCCGATGCACTTGTCCTGATCGATGTGCGCCTGGACATCGTCGAGGGTGATGGCATCGGCGGGGCAGTGCTGCCGGCATTCGCCGCAGCGGGTACACTTGCCCTTCTTGACATGCGGCTTGAGCGACGCGTGCTGGCGCATCTTGCCCTTGCGGCTGGAGCAGCCCATCCCCAGCGTCTTGATCGTTGCGCCCACGCATGTGGCGCAGTGGCCGGTGAAGTGTGCGATCGACAGGATCGACTGGCATCGGACGATGTCGGCGGCGATCATCACCTCCTTGTCCAGCTCGCCTTCGATGGCCACCGCCGTCTCGGCGGTCCCGAACAGGCCGTCGGGGGCGATGAACGGGACGCCCAGCCCCTCGACGCCGAAACCCCGCTCGGTCGCGAGGACCGTGTGGTCGATGGCGTTGTGCCGCCGGCCCGTGTACAGCGTGCTGGTGTCGGTGATGAACGGCTTGGTCTTCAGGGCCACAAGCTCCTCGACCAGCCCTTTGAGGCACGGGGCCTTGATGTAGGTGTTGTTGGTCTGCTCGCCGACGTGGACCTTCACGGCGGTGAAGTCGTTTCTCCTGAAGCAGTCCGCAAAGCCCCCGGCCCGGAACAGGGCGCGGGCCTTCTGCGAGATTGCTGCCTCGCCTTCGGCCATCGACGCTTTGACGAAATACACCTTCGAACTCAATTTCTGCCCTTCCCAGAATCAGCCGAGCCATACCCGCCCGTCGGCCCCATCCTATACCCGTCCCGACCCCCAGACATAACAGATTGGGTTTGATTGGCTTCGTTCGCAACGGCATATCCCGTTGCCATTCCTCCCATAACCACCTTCTACAACGGGC
>JAAYBA010000282.1 GCA_012719085.1 Planctomycetota bacterium | reverse complement strand
TATGACATCGCATGGGCCTACACCCATGCCCGCTCTGCGCAGACCGTGATCTCTGTCGCTCGGTGCAGACGTTAGAACACGACCGGATTGGAAGTTCTCCGCGCATGGGGAACCTCGTGCCGAGGGACGCCTTTGGCGCGCAGCGTCCAGGCGGCAGAGAAACTCACCGGGTCACAAAGGCAGGCGGGTATGAACGAAACAGATGATATGATAGCAGATCAGAATCTTATAATAGACGCTTCTGCCCGCCTTCATGTCTCATTTCCCGAATTCTACCAAGCAGTAGACGATCTCTGCAAGGAATTTCTCCTCGCCGCGGCCAACTTTTTCAGCTTGTTTGGCGACGAGCCGCCCGACAGGAGGACGTGAAGTGGATCGCCAGTTGGGCGATCAGACCAAGGCCGACCAGGGTGACAGCGAACCAGTACGGTGCGTAGGGCCCGACGTGCCGAGCCAGGTGACCGCCCGTGCCGGCGCCCGTGACGATGCCGATCGAGATCACCATTTCGTGGATGGTCATGCGGGCCGAGCGGTTGCGGCTGGTCGCGGCGCCGTAGTAGAGATGGCTGCTATAGGCGAACCCGAACGGCAGACCGAGCACGATGGCCGAGACGACAAAGACGCTCAGAGTCCGCCCGTAGATCATCATCAGCAGAGCCGCCAGGAGCATTACCTGGCCCATTAGGAGCGGCGCGAGCCTGAAATGCCAGAAGGCCCAGCGACCAGATGTCGTTAACGACAAGAAATTGCACAACGCAAAGACCGCGTAGTAGATGCCGAACTGGGCTTCGGAGTGCCCCAACGCTACGAAGAGCAGCGCGAACTGCGACCGCACGATCGCCTGCGAGGCCCACGCGCAGAACAGGGCCACCCGCGACATCCAGCGGTACGCCGCCAGAGACCGTCCATCGTGCAGCGGTTCCGCCGCCGGGCCGGGCAATGCGGCCTCGCCTGCATGCCCTGCGTTGTTTCGCGCCAGGCCCAAAAGCGCTAGAGACGCCGCGAAGCACGCCACCGCCGCGACCATCGGCCAGAGGGGGTTCTGCTCGACCAGCCAAGCCCCGATCACCGGCCCGACGAGGCCGCCGCTCGACCAGGAGCCATTGTACCGCCCGAGTTGGCGATTGAGCTCGACCCCCTCGAAGCGGGCGGAAACCCAGCTCATCAGGAACGGCCAGAACAGGGCCATGGCCGCCCCGCCAAATCCCCCGGCTGCGATGATCATCCATATCCATGCGATTCCGTCAGTGCCGTTCCGCCGTCCGGAGCCGAAGACCGCCGCCACCATCACGATTGCGGCAACCAAAGCCGCAACCGTCGCCAGACGCGTGGCCCACTTGACGTCGAGATGCCCCAGCAGCGATCCGGCGAAGACCAGGGCCGCCATATACGCCAGGCTGTTGCCCGCCAGCGCGTAGCCCACGTGCGTCTCGGTGCCGCCGATGGCGGTCAGGACGAAGGGCATGGCCGTCCAGCAGATGCCCAGGCTCAAGGCGGTGGCAAAGGCCGCCCCGTACAAGGGCCAGTTCCGGCCGGTCCCGGCCGAATCAGTTGTCGGGTGCTCTGGTGTCATCTCTATTGGGCTCCAAGCCCGGCGATTGTAACACCCGCCCGCGAATCTGCCAGCCATCGCTGATAAGAAAACGACGAACCGACGGAAGATCTGCATACCCAATCACAGTGCATTGGTGTGTAATAGGCCGAACAGCGATCGCGTTTCAGTCAGGTGCGCAGGATGGTCGAGGAAAGACTGTTGATTCTCCTATTCAAGAGAGGCTCGCCGCAGGCCCTGCGCCGGATCTATGACAAGTACAAGGTCGAGATGCTCAAGCTGGCCACGGTGCTTCTGGGCGATAGCAACGCCGCCGAGGACATCGTGCACGACGTCTTCGTGTCGTTCGCCGGCTCGGCCGAGCGGATCAAACTGACCGGCAGCCTCCGCAGCTATCTGACCACCAGCGTGGTCAATCGCGTCCGCAACCACAGGCGAAACAACCACCGACACGGGGGGATCAGCCTGGAAGGGGCATCGCTGCCTGCGTCGGGCGGCCCGGGGCCCGCGCAGTGGGCGATTCTCAGCGAGCAGCTCGCCCTGCTGGCCGAGGCGATGCAGCAGTTGCCTTACGAGCAACGCGAAGCGGTCAGCCTTCGCATGGAGATGGATATGAGCTTCCGCCAGATCGCGGCGGTGCAGCGCGTGCCGCTGAACACCGCCAAAGGCCGATATCGCTACGCCATGGAACGACTGCGGTCTCTGCTTGAGAGTGAGGTACGACAATGCGATCCGCAGACCACATAAGAAAACTCTTTCGAGACGCCAGGCTGGGCATTGGGCC
>JAAYBA010000281.1 GCA_012719085.1 Planctomycetota bacterium | reverse complement strand
GGCCTTTCCCACCGCAAGGATCGTGTTGGGCGGAAACTACGTCACGATCTGCACCGAACACGCCAGGGGCCTGGATGCCGATCTCTGCATCCCTGGGACAGACCTCGACCCCCTGTGGCACTTCCTCCGACTCGAGCCCGACACCGAGCAGACGGGGCTGTGGGAGATATACGAAAGCCTGGCCGTGGGCGCCCTGAAGCTCAGCGACGGCTGCCCGTTTCACTGCACCTATTGCTCGGTCCCGAGCGTCTATGGGCGATTCGCTTCCCGGCCTTTGGAGCGGTCGCTGGCCGAGCTCGAGTTGCTGGTTTCGCTCGGAGTGTGCGATGTGGCGTTCTATGACGACGCGCTGCTCTTCAAGGCCGAGATGGTCCTGATGCCCTTTCTGGAAGAGGTCCTCGGTCGGGATATTCGCGTGCATTTCCACACGCCCAACGCCTTGAACGCGCGCTTCATCCGGGCGGATCTGGCCGGGCTGATGGTCCGGGCGGGATTCAGGACGTTCTACCTGGGCTTCGAGAGCCGCTCGCCGCAGTGGCAGCAGGGCACCGGGGGTAAGGTACACTGTGATGAACTGGTCGAGGCCGTTCGCCATCTTGTCGCGGCCGGCGCCGATCCGGGCGAGGTCACCGCCTATCAGATCGTGGGCCATCCGAACAGCGATCTCCAGGAGTTGGAAGCCTCGATGCACTTCGTTCACAGTCTGGGCATCCGCGGCATGCTCGCGGATTTCTCGCCGATCCCCGGCACCCCGGACGGCGAGGCCTGCCGAGCGTGGGTGAATCTCGATGAACCCCTGATGCACAACAAGACCGCCTTCCCCATCCTCCGTCTCGGTTTCGACGAGGTGAATCGCCTCAAGGACCTCCAGAGGCAGTTGAATCGAACCCTCTGACTCAGTGCACAGGTATGCGCCTTCGCCGCGGCGTTTGATTTGCGGGCTTTCGGGCTGTATAGTGGGCGGATGAACGATCCGCGAACTGTACATATCAAGAGCTTCGGCTGCCAGATGAACAAGCTGGACACCGCTTTGGTGTCCTCGGCGCTGAGAGAGGCCGGTTTTGTCCTGACCGACAGCGTGAAGGACGCCGACGTGGTGGTGATCAACACCTGCTCGGTCCGCGAGCACGCCGAGGCGAGGGTGCTGTCGCATCTGGGGCATCTCAAGCACCTCAAGAAGCACCGGCCGGGCATGGTTGTCGCCGTCATCGGATGCATGGCCCAGCGGCTGGGCGACGCGTTGCTCGAACACGATGCGGTGAATGTCGTCTGTGGCCCCGGCCAGATCCGTCAACTCGTGCGTCTGCTCGAAGACGCTCTCTCACAGAACGTCAAGCGTCTGGTGGTTGCCGAGGCGATTCGCGACCGGATGGATTCGTCGTCGGATGCCTTGGAACAATTCGAATCCTCATATGGGCACCAGAGCGACGCAGACGGCGGGCCGCCCGGTCAGGCCTTCGTGCGTGTCATGCGTGGCTGCGACAACTTCTGCACCTACTGCATCGTTCCGTATGTGCGCGGCCCGGAGCAGTGCCGTCCGCCCGAACGGGTCCTCAACCAGGTCAGAAAGCTGGCGGACAAAGGGGTCCGGCAGGTGACGCTGCTGGGCCAGACGGTGAACGCCTATCGCCACCGCGACGGCCACAGGACCTATTCTCTGGCCGACCTGCTCGGCATGGTCGCCGAGGTGGAGGGGATCGAGTGGATTCGCTTCGTGACGAGCTATCCATCGGAGGAGTTCTACGACGATATTCTACACGCCATGGCGTCGTCGCCTAAGGTTTGCCACTATCTGCACATGCCGGCCCAGAGCGGCTCGGACCGCGTCCTGCGGGCGATGAATCGCCACTACACGGCCGAACAATACCTGGAACTGCTCGCTCGCGCGCGGCGGATCGTCCCGGACCTCGCGATCGCGGGGGACTTCATCGTCGGCTTTCCCGGCGAGACGGAGGACGACTTCCGGGCGACCGTGGATCTCGTCCGGCAGGCACGATACCGAAATTGCTTCGTCTTCAAGTACTCACCTCGACCCGGCACGACGGCCGACAAGCGGCATCAGGACAGTGTGCCCGACGAGGTCAAGCAGCGGCGCAACGTTGAACTCCTGGCCGTCCAGGAGGCGATCAGCGAGCAGTTGAGCAGCGAGTTCCTGGGGCGTACGGTGACAGTTCTCGTCGAAGGCCTCAGCAAGAAGGCTCGCGTCAATCCGCTGGATTCTCAGAGCCATCCCCAACTGGTAGGCCGGACCGCGACGGATTCCATCGTTGTCTTCAACGGCAGTCCGTCTCTGGCGGGCCGATTCGTTGACGTTCGCATCACGGCAACGTCACCGCTGACGCTCTTCGGCGATCTGGTCGTCGGATAGCGATGCGTTGCGTTCGGCTTGTTGACGCAGATATTCGTCGCGTCGCTGCTCCTGCCTCTGCCTGAGGGCCTCTACGTCCTGCATCGACATGGGCTGCGTCTGCACCTCGATCTCAGGCACGGGCCCGGCCTGGGCCAGAGCGTCCTGGACCAGTTGTGTGTATTCGGCGTGCATGGTCAGCAAGTCGTCCATCGGCGCCGTCAGAGAGGCCGCGAAGTCGAAGGACGGCAACTCCGGGGTCGGCTGGGCCAGCAGGAACAGGGCGGCCGCATAGGAGCGAAAGCGAAGTCCCCATGACTTCGGGATGTAATGGCGCGTGACCAGACCTCCGAAGACGCTCATGTCCGTGGCCTCCGGCGTGTCGGCGAAGGGCCAGGACAGCCAACCCTGGGCCAGCCGCCTCGACGCCTCGATCTCGGCGCCGATCCAGCGACCCTGTTCGTCTTCGGTCAAATGCGGGCGACCTTTGGGGCCGCCTCCGCCATACCAGCCGTACTCGCCGAGGACGACGGGCTTGCCGACGTGACAGTAGGCCAGCATGGTCTGAAGGTAGGCGAGATTGCGGTCCCAGTTGGCCCTGGAGCCGAACGGCCGGCCCATGACCGGATAGAAGTGAATCGATATGAAGTCGAGCCACTGGGCCTGCCGGCGGGGGTTGAACGCAGAGTAGAGGTGTGGGTCGCCCGGCCGAACCATCGGGAAAGACCACTGGATGTAACCGATGGTGATCGGGTGCGTCGGGTCCGCTTCCCGCAGCGCGCGAACCTGGCGTTGCACCCACTGGTCGGCCAGATGCTCGCGGAACAACTGCCAGTCGTGAAGACGCGGGTTGCCCATCTCAGCGACGTCCCTGGCCGGTCGAATGCTCCCGAGCGTTTCGTCGGTCGCCAGTTCCCCGCCCCACGCGGCCTTCAGGGCTTCCTGACTGGCGTACTTGGATTGCAGCCAGGTGTTCCACATCGGTTCCCACGAGTCGATATGCCAGGGCATCTCGGGCTCGTTGAGCAGATCCCACGCCAGGATGGCCGGTTCGCCCCGGTATCGCCGGCCCAGGACCGTCCAGAACGTTTCGAGTGCTCGCAACGCCTCGGGCCCGGCGAAGCGGTCGGGCTTCCAATAGGGCGGCTGGCCTTCCCAGTGATCCGGCCCCGTGAGGATCAGCCGCACCCCGGTTTTGCGGGCGATCCGAACCAGCCGGTCGAGTTTCTTCAGCGATTTCTCGTCGATTGTATCGGCATCAGGCTGAAAAGTGGCAGCCGCCAGGAAGACCCGCGCGCAGTTGACGCCGAGATCGCGCATCACCTGGAAGTGCTGGGCGACTTTTTTCGGGTCAAACTGCTGCCACACCTGCGGGGGCCATCCCGTGTTCGGATCGTAGTAATTCGTGCCGAAGGGCACGAAGGGCAGGTCGGTTCCGCTGTCTACGAGGCCCTGTCCGTCGGGGGTAGTGGCAATCAGCGCCATCTTCGGGCCGGATGAGCATCCCGTCAGAGTGGCCAGCAGGAGGATGAACCCGCTGCATACCAGAACTTGAAGCGTTTGCCCGCACGGGCCTCGCGATGCGTCTTCCATCTTGCTATTCTCCACTGTCGGCGGATCTGCGACGGCTGTCCGACCCCTAATAGGCGCTCCACATGTACAGGACCTGAGGCGTGCTCAGCTCATAGAGCGTCGTGCGGTCGAGCTTGAACGAACTGCTGCTCTCGACGCTCAGCATGTCCATGACGCTGAAGGGCTTGCGGTATTCGACTACCTGGGCGTCCTGGATTCCCGCCAGAGACAGGACGGCCTCCACCGCGTCGTCCAGATAGCCGATCTCGTCGATGAGTTTCTCGTCGAGCGCTTTGGGCGCAACGTAAATGCTGCCGTCGGCGAGGTTCCGCACCTGGTCGGGCGGCAGAATCGATGCACGTCCGGCCTGGACGATCTCGATGAACCGCTCGTACGCCGGGTTCAGCAGACGTTCCTGGATATAGTCCAGTTCCTCCTGCTTCGGCTCGCGGAAGCTGCTGGGCCAGTCCTTCTTCGCCCCTTTGGCCAGATAGACCGGCTGGATTCCGAGCTTGTTCTCCAGCAGTTCCTGGAATACGAAATAGCTCATCACCACGCCGATCGAGCCGGTGATCGCCGTAGGCTCGGCGACAATCCGGTCGCAGGCCACCGAGGCATAATACCCCCCGGAAGCGGCCATGCCCTGCATGAAGGCTACCGCCGGCTGGCCGGTCTCCCGGCGATAAGCGAGGATGTCCTGATAGATCCGATCGCTGCCCGAGATTGTTCCGCCGGGCGAGTTGATACCCACGATGACCGCGCGCACGTTGCGGTCCTCGCGGGCCGTCTGAAGTTGGCGGTAGACGTAGTCGGCCTGGTCGTCGCCGATGACGCCGTCGATGTGGACGAGCACGATCTTGTCGGTGCGCGGGCCTTCGCGGACCACGGCCTCCTCGTAAAACCGGGTCCGGCCCGTGGCGACAAAGGCGACCAGCCCGATCAGCAGCAGAAACAGCGCGACGTTGGCCAGAAACGACAGGCCAAACACGAGCCCCCAGAAGATTCGCGAAATGCTCGACCGTTTCTTGGGTTTGGGGTAGGGCGCGTACGCCTGCGGCGGATACGGTGGATGAGGCGGACCCGATGGTGGCTTGGGCCCTCCCTGTCCCGGCAGAAACGACGACTCCAGATAATCACTGTCTTGATCGAAACCCATCGGCAACTCCTTGAAAAGGTTGCCGCCAGTATAATCGCCTCTGTCGCCACCGTCAATTTGCGTTGGGCCAATGGAATGATGGAATTGTGGAGCGATCCAATTCGTTCATCCGGCATTTCCCGATTCGAGCGTGTCGACCGTTGCAAAAGCGTTGTCGTTATGCTGTAATCGGAATCGGTTGACGGACGCATCTTGTCGTCGTCCATCCACGACATCGCGGGGCTGGCTTGGCAGCGGTTGAGTTGAGGGCAGGTCGGCCTCGCGTCCTTCTATGCGACAGTTCACCGCGTGACAGCCTCAGTCGGCGTTCAGGCGATACGGATACATGGAATTGCCGACTTCGCGCGCTTTGGCGACGATCTCGGGGTACGGCGTATCGCAAATGTCGATGAAGCCGATCTGGTAGTTCTCGCCGTCCCCGCGTCCGGTCGTCGCCTGGTCCTTGTACTGGAACCAGTGCGTGCCCACCACATACGGATTGCGCAGGGCGCTGCGGACGTAGGTGGCATAGGTGTCGGCGCGGTCCTGTTGGCTGTCCGTCGATCTTAGGCCGGTATGGAACATCCCGCGATCGAGCGCCCCGAAGTGAAACTCGCCGATGATCAGCGGCATGTCGATCCCATCCGGCAGCTTCAGATCCTCGACGCTGTACGTGTAGCGGTTGTAGCTGACGATGTCGCAGAAGTCCGCCGCCGCCCGTGCGGCGATATCGTTGACCCACGCGAACCGGCAGCCCAGGTAGAGGTGGTGGGGGGCGAGCTTCCTCAGTTCATCGCGAATCGTCTCGAAATACGTCCGGGCCGTCTTGTCGTAGAATGCGTGGAGGTCGGCGAGGGCCTTCTGCCTGTCCGGCGCGGTCTGGCTCCGGAGCAGCGCTTCCCACGAGGCATGATCGGTGCCCCAGACCTCGTTGAGTTTGGCGATCGTTTCGTATTTGGTCTTGAGGTCCTCGATGAAGACCTTCTTGGCCGGCTGATCGGCCAACGATGCGAGCGCTGCAACGGCCAGCGAGGTGTCGTCGCCCCACGACAGCTCATTATGAACGAAATAGCCGATGCACCACGGGTCGTTGGCCGTTCGATCTTTCTCGCGGACCAGCCGGTTGCGAAGCTGCTGGCGGAAACTCGGATCGAAAACGTCGTAGAACTTGCCCCAGTAGCCCTCGGAGCCTTCCAGTCGTCGGGACTCGAAGCCGATCGTCGCGGTGTAGGGTGTTTTTCGCATCAGGTAGATGCTCTCGTCCGACCAGTTGGCGATGGTGTTGATGCCCCAGCTCTTGAAGCGTCGGTGCGTCCGCTCGGCGAAGAGTTGCTCGAAGTCCTTTCCATACTTCCGCTGCAGATTGGCCCGGCTGAAATCGTAGGTGCGATACGGCGAGTGGTCCTTGTAGTAGCCATGCGGGGCCCAACTGCCCGACCCGTAGAACCGGGCGAATGGAGAGCCCTCCGGCGGAAGATCCTTGAAATAGGTCTCGCGGTTGCTGATCGGGGTGGCGTTGCCGGTGCCGACGCAGTCGATGCCGTGCGACCAGAACAGCCTGCCCGCCGGATCGACGAGCCACCACTTGCCCTGGTGCTTCTGCACGCGGAAAAACCCGGTCGCTTTCAGTTGCGGGCCGGCGAGCCAGCCGCCGTATTGATTTCGGTCTTGCGGGCCAGCATGGGTCTCCATGTCTCGCTCTTCGGCTTGTCCACGGGCGATCAACTCGTTGGTCGAATGCGTCTTGCCGGGCCAGTCTTTGTGAACGTACTGGCCGAACTCGTCGATGAACGGCAGGAACGTGGAGGCATCGAGCACCTCGATGCGTCCGCCCGCGCGAATAGGACCGATCTCGAAGGCATGGTCCCTCTTGGGCTGGTTCACGAAAATGACCAGTTGCGTGACATTGGCTGGATCGAGCTTGCCCGCGTGGGTTGGCGCCGCCCGCATGCCCACCAGCTCCAGGGGGGCATCGAGCCGCCACGGGACGGGGAAGACGCGGACGTTGAGCGTTTCCGACGCTCCCGGAGCGACGGTGACGTTGTCGGTGACGCAATGGTTCGTGCCGTCGGCGCCGGGGTTGTCCACGCGACAGTTCACGGTGACGGTTTCATCGCCACGATTGATGACTTCGAAGCGAAGCGTCTCATAGCTGGACAGGTTCCATTGGCCGTCGGGGGCCTTGAGTGTGACACCCGGCCAAGGGGCCTCATGGCCGGTCTCGATCCGCAGCCTGCCCGGCGCGGCCAGGCTCACACGAGCATCGCTCGTCGCAACGGCACGGCTCTGGAATGACGGGCCGAAGTCGAAGAGGGTCAGGGGCTCGCGTTCCCCGGCGGCACGAGCCGACGGCGCTACCGCAAACAGAGTCAACGATGCAATCAGGGCGGCAGCGATTCGATGCTTCTTCATAATCTGTTCCTGTCAGTCCATGTGAATGATGTAGGCGAATTCGTTCCTTTGGGTCTCGAATGCGATCCGGTCGTTGTCGGTTTCGTAGCCGACGGGACGCAACGGCTGTCCATCGACATCGATGGCGACAAGCGATCGTACGCGGGCACCGTCAAAGCCGAATTCCGTTGGTCTCAGGGCCACCGGGAACGATCGGAGATTCGGCAGGGGGGTGACGACCAGTGTGTCGGCGTTTCGTGTGCAGCGGAAGGCCCCGCGTGTCGCAGCCGGACCGAAGTCGATCGACCCGATCCCGGCGCTCCATCCCGGATTCGCATGAGCGGCTTCGTGGGGTGCCAGGGCCACGCTGCGTACCTCCTGGCCGCGACCCTGCACCACAAGCGTGCCGATCCGATATCGCATGGTCCCATCGTCGTCACCGAGCAACCCATAGCGCTGCCCGGTGGCCGGGTCCCAGAGCCCCACGAGAATCTCGTATTCGCTCGGACCATAGGCCGAGGGAATTGTCACCGTCCGATCCTCTCCGAGGCGGATCGCGCCCTGCCATTGGCTCGTGGGTTGCGGCGGTTGGCTGCCGCCCTGGAAGGCGATTTTGTCACTGCGGTCCGATGTCTCGCTGACGAAGTGGATGAAGACTTGCAGATCTTTGGGGGCCGGTTCATCGGCCTGCCACGTCGTGATGAGTTTGAACTGTCGCCCGCCAAGATACTCGACGCGTTCGGCGTGCGGTCGGATGGCGAGCTGACCTTCCGGTCCGAAGCCTCTGGCGCTGAAATACCATCTCGACGGCCCGCGCGATTGCTCGACGACCGCGCCGTCGATTCTCTCGATGCTCGATTCGATCGCGCCGCTGCGGGCGTAGTAGCCGTAGGGCGGCAGGACCTTGCCGGCGACGGTCCAGTCTGTGCCGCCGCGGTTGACGTAGACCCGCGCGCCGCCGGTCCAGTCGACAATCTGTCTGTGGATGTCGCCGCCGACGAACTCGGCGCTGGCGATGGTATCATGGGCGATGCTGCGTGTGAAATCCTGGGCCAGCCAGTACTTGCGGATCGCGCCACGACCGAAGCCCGGATTGTCGATCATCGATGCGTGGCCGGTGAGAATCTCGGCGCTGATGCAATCGTCGCTTTCGATCCCATGTTCGGCCCGGCTGCGTCCGCCCTGGTAGCGTCCGGAATAGCCCACGCCGTGCAGGCTGAACTTGTCGTGCAGGACCGCATCGTACCAGGGCACGCGCTGCCAGTCCTCGCAGGCCAGATGGATGCAGAACTCCCGGCTTTCGGGCGACAGTTGTAGAAACTGGCAATCGGCGCCGGCCAGATAGCCGACCAACTGGTCGTGGCCGGCCTCGGAGGTCATCACGGCGTTGCCACCCAGATCGCGGCGAATCCAGGCGAAGGCCTCGCCCCAGTGCCGGCGCGTCTCGAGCATCGAGTGGAAGTGGCCCTGTTTGTCGTAGTAGTCGAAGCAGTCGATCGAGGTGAATACGTCGATGAAGTAGTGTGTCGGATGCAGGGCCGGGCCGATCTGCTTGAGGTTCTGCCGGACGAAGGGCATGATATGGTCGGGCCGCCAGCGGTAGCTCTGCGCGTTGCGACCCTCGTTGATCCAGGCCCTGACCGGCTGGCCGGACTCGGTGAAGCAGATGTGGTCGTAGCTGTACCCCTCGGCGTCGGGATAGAAATCGATGTAGTTGTCGTGCAGACCCCACGGGATATCGTGCGCGTCGCAGACGACGGCGATCTGTCGCATGTCCTCGATGGTCCCGAGCGCGGGGTCGGGCGGATAGATGTCGGGCAGGCGGTAGTCATAGCCCCATCGTTGCCAGACGTGCACGGTCAGCAGTGAATCGGTCAGGCCATAATCGACCATCTGCTGCATCTTCTGGGCGATCTCGGCGTAGCGACCGCCCCAGATGTCGAAGACGAACCGGCCCGCCTTGCGCTCGAAGTCGGGCGACGGCTGCTTGTCATAGAGGTCGCGATACTTCAACGCACAGTCGAACGCGCCTCTTGTGCTGGGCACGAGCGTCATCGTTCCGTTCATGTGCGTGTGCAGCGCATACGTTTGGCTTTCGGGGTCCACCTCCAGATAGTCGGGTGGATTGTCCGTCGCCACCAGCAGCGACAGACCCCGCTCGAAATCGAACCCTACGTGGCTCGTAGACAGATTGTGCCCGCCAAACCCGGCGCGGAACGCTTCGGGCTCGACGATGCAGTAGCCATGCCCATAATAGACGCGCGGCGCCCTCTGGTCAGCCGATCCGATCGCGAAATCGGTGATGCGCTTGGGACATTCCGCCTCGATACGCAGACCGGTCTTGTCGGGCCACATCCGTACCGTCAGCGTGAACTGCTCGTCGCCGAGCAGCAGCGGCTGGCGGGCGACCAGCTCTCGGTCGCGTGCTGTCCAGTTTGCCTCGCCTGCCAGGTTGACGCCGGATGGACCTCGTCCGATCGGGTGACCGAGCACCGAGATACGCAGGCCGTCGAAGACGACGGATGCATCTGCGTTGCCCACCGCGATCGCCGCGTCGAACAGTCCGGCATTGCCTGCGACGACGGCGGCTCGATAAGCGCCGTCCAATCGGAGAACGGCGCCCTGGCCGCTGTCCTGAGCTACCAGAGCCCTGGCGGTATCCCACAATCGATCCCGCTGCGCAGGCGATATCGGTTCGGGCATCTCGCCTGAGACGACGATGGGATTGCCCCAATAGGACGAGTCGCAGGTGGTGTTGTGCTGGGGGCCCGGATGGCTCTCCAGCCGCAGCAGGATCTCCTGGCCCGCCCAGTCGGACAGATCCACTTCGCCCTCGACCCAACGCTTGCTGTCGGTGTGACGAGAGAAGATCGTGTGGTCATCGACCCACACGCGAAAGGTCACGCCGTCGCTCGGCGGTTCGCCGGCCGAATGGTCGCGGATCGCGTTGGCGAACGTCAGTGTGATAGGGCCGGTCGGCGGCAGAGCCAGGCGATATTCGATGAAGATCGTCCCGCCGCCGGGCTTCCAGGGCGGGTGCATGATGATCGCGTCGCGCGTGGCCCCGCGCGTCACTGATCCAAAGAACAGGCTGGCCGACGATTCTTCCGAAGTCCCGCTCCAGCCGGCGGGCATGTAGACCAGCGGTCCTGTGTGATACTGCCATGCCATGCGATGCGTCCGGAGCGACCACAACGGCAGTGCACCTCGGACGGGAAGGGTGTTGACCGGCAGCGTCGGCGGCACGGCAGTCGATGTCGCGGTCTGCTCGAAGTTTGAGGCGAAAACCTGCACGGCGTGGGCGACCGCCTCCTGGCCCCGATCGCGGAAGCGGGCGTAGACGTGCACCGGGTACAGCGCCGAGACGGCACCGCGCCCGGCGGCGATCCGGAATGTGGTCGCTTGGGTCTGGCCGGGCTGGACCGCCAACGTTGCCGTCGATGCTCCGACGGCGTACCACTCGTCGACGAGGCCATCCATTTGCAGATCGACATCGACGGCCGTCGAGCCGGCATTCCCGATTCTCGCCGTGACGGTATGGGCCTGGTCGAATTGCCGGACGTCGTCCACCGGATCGATGGAGAGCGTCAGCGGGCCTTCCTGCACGATGTGGCCGTTGAAGGCCGAAGACGGCAGCGGCAACGCGATGGATAGCAATAAAGCAGCGATCAGTGAATTCAATACGGCCAAACGTGGAAGTGCGATGGTCATGAGTCCTTCCCTGCAAAGCTATGGTGTTGAACGTTCCAGGAGATACCACATGGTTCCGTATTCCGGCGAGAGGTTCAGAATCCCCTTGTCGCCTTCATACACGATGGGCACCTGCTGTTTGGGCGAACCGTCCGGGGCCAGGGCCTGGCAGGTCCATTTGCCCTCCGGCAGGACGAGCGAGCCGCGAACGGCCTCGATCTGCACCGGCGCCTTGCCCCAATTTCGCCCGACCGTTCGACGGTCCGCTGAAAACTGCATGCCGACATTCTCGCACCGCCCGCAGGCGGTCACGAGAATCCGATCCCGTTTGCCCAGGGGGACCCACTCCTCGCCGCCGAGTCCGGTCATCGTCAAGGCGGCGAATGCGGGCTGAGCGATTTCGATCTTCCCGCCGGTTGCGTTCTGGAACCGGCTCGCATGCCCCGTGTAGACCAGGGCTCCCCAACTTTCGAGTGTGTACATCCCCCTTCCATTCTCGACGGTCCATGCGATCTGTGTTCCCGGACCGACGATATCTCGATGTCCGTCACGGCCGGCCAGCGCTGCGATGCGCTGTCCTTTGAGGAGGGCGTCGCGGGCGAAGCCGGTGGCCGCCAGCATATTGGCGTTGTGTTTCAGATGCAGCGTCGCCAATCCGGCGGCCACATCGTTGTCCTTTGCCAGCGACGAGTATACGAAGCCGTTCAATGGAGCGACGCACCTGTCGCGGAAGATGGCGGTGCCGGCTCGCATGAAGCCCCACTTGGCGGGGTTGGTGTCCATGTCGAAGAAGTTGCTCATTGTCTGGCGGGCCCAGTCGTCTGTGGCGTGGGAGTAGGTGAACAGCCAGATGCCATCCCAATCCTGTGCAGCGGCGAACGACGCGATCATCGGCACGCACTCGGCCTGAGCGTCGAGCGGGGCAGGGTGATTGTACTCGCTGACGGTGAACGGCTTGTCCAGCAGTCGCTCGGCGGCGATGCGAAACAGCGTGGCCTGTTCGGGATGATCGGTCATGGCGCGCTGCTGAATCAGCCAGTTATTCCCGTCCCATGCCCGGCCCGGGAATGTGGGGTGCTGCCAATAGGCGTGGCTGTCGATGAAGTCCATGTCGCTCTGGGCGTACAGACCCAGCGGGCCGAAGACGATCGTCCCGGTGACCAGAGCGGCGCAGCCGAGATCGTTCTTGATGAAGGACCGCATGTCGTCGAAGTAGGCCTTCTCGGTCTCGGCCAGAAAGACCATGCGGTCAAGGATGCGGGCCATGCTCTCGCTGTCCCTGAACAGTGTGACGGTGTTGGCTCTGGGCGATTCGCTTTCGGCCAGGCCCACCTGTCCGCCCGGCCTCAGTTCGACGCGGGTCAGGCAGAACGGCGTGGCGTCGCCGCTGAAGGACAAGCTGATCCTTGCGTTGTCATCGTCCGCCGTGGCGACGAAGCCGAACTCGAATGTTCGCCATTCGGTGCTCAAGTCCACGCTCCTGGAGAGCCCAAGATTGGCCCAAGGCGAGTGCGCCTGGCTGACCACGCATCCGATCTGGCGTTCTGCCTGTGCGACGGCCTCAAAGGAGAGGGTGTAGTAGCGCCCTTCGGTCACTCTGAGCCCGCCCTGGGTCAGTTGCAGGTGCCACTGGGTTTGGTTCGCCTTGTCGATATCGACCTTCACGGCGTCGCCGGAAGGGCTCTGAGAACGCGACAGCCTCACCTGGCAACCCTCGTGTTGCTCCAGATTCCACTGTTTCGGCACGTTCCTGCCGGGCTCCCAAACGATGAACCGCCCATTGGTGACCATGTCCTCACGAAGGGGTTCGATGCCTTTGTCCCAAGCGGCGGCCAGGGCCTCATCGGAGGGATACCGCTGGTTCAGCCACGTGTTGAACCGCCCATGAAGGATGTTGGCGTAGTAGGGGGGCAGCGTCCGCAGAGTCTCTTCGGCGTCCCACATGAACAGGCTGTTCTCGTTGGTGATCTCGACGAAGGCTATGGCCGGGTCGTCGGCGTAACGGACCTTGCGGTAGGGGTTCACATGCGTCAGAATCTCGCGGGCGTACCGTTTCTGTGCGTCGATCAGGGCCGGTGTGAAAATGCCGGAGATCTTGTCGAACTCGCGATTCGTTTCGGGCAGGCCCAGAACCTCGCTGTGCTTGTAGCCGACGTGCAGATTGACGTTGACCCAGATGCCGCATCGTGCCAGTTCGTTGATGAAGAAGTCGAGGCGGTCGAGGGCCTCCGGCTCAAGGGTCCGGCCGTCCTGCGTATTCCAGATGCCCCGGGGCCAGCGGGCGGTGTCCATATGATGGAGTCGGACGGAGTTGACACCAGCGGCCGCCAGGCGAGCCGCGACCTTCGGCGCATCCTCGTGCGTGGGGAAGTTCGCCCCGAAACACAGATTCACGCCCCAGATGCGCAGCCGGCCGCTCTGATAGAAATGGCTGCCAAGAGCCTCGACCCGTTTGGAGTCCACTGTGATAGGTTTGTGGTCGTTCATCCAGATCGCATGGGCGCGGTCGATCTCGGCCGGGATCACGAAGGGCACGAAATCCTGCCCCAATGCCGAGCCCGCCATCAGCAGGCTGATCCCTGCCATCGCCGGGACCAGTGCCCTGGCGAGCCCGTGGATTCGTCGTCGTTCCCGATCATGGATCGTTGTGGTCTGTCGTGGCTTCATGGGAGGTTCCTCGGAATGAAACGGCTGCTTGCGACGTTGCGCTTTTCGTGTCCACGTGCCGGCTCGGGATCGGTTCTCGGACGTAGGCGTGGGCCGGCCGGGCGGTGTGATTCGGTTGTCGGCCCGGGAAACGCCCAGGCCGCCGAAGCGGATGTTCATGCTGTTGCCTCCGATAAAATCGACTGCCTACGATGTAGCCCTTCCGCCCGCCCATATCAACCCCAAAACGCCCGTTTGGCAGAGCGGAAGGTCTCAAAAGAACGATTGCAGACGACGAAACACCGTTGGATACCGCCCGTGGATGCACAGGGCCCCACGGTGGTCCGACGGGCCGGCGAGGCTCGATACGCAACCGGGCCGGTGGTTTTGTACAAAGTCTTCTGAGGAAACCATTGCTTTTGGCCGAAGATAGTGGTGTGATTGGACCGGTGCTGCGGCAAGGTAGGACCGGCCGGACGGACCGATGAGAGAATGAAAACGGAGTCGACTTGAGGCCGGATGTTATGGAGAGAAGACATGACAGTGGCGAGTGCAACTATGAAACGCATGACGATGCCTGACATCAAGAACAGAGCCAAGGAACTGGGGATCGTGCCGGGCAAGATGAAGAAGACCGAACTGATCCACGCCATTCAGATGGCCGAGGGCTGTACGCCGTGCTTCGGCCGATCGAACGGCCAGTGCCCTTGGGTGGAGTGCTGCTGGCGCACGGATTGCTTCAAGACCAACGCATAAATCTGCGGAAAGGCCCTCTCGTGGGGGTCCCCTGGATGGCCCGCCGGACCGCGCGCGGAGGACGCCGGTCCGCCTTGAGCCTGCCTCCACCATGTCCCTCTGCGCCGATGGGCTGTTTTTCGAATCGCAGACTACGATTTTTTTGACAGCCCTCGCAACGGCCGGTAATATAGACCTGTGCGTCAAGGTGCAGGCTTTTCTTCCCTCGAACCGGCACCTGGGTCGATCCAATGAGGGAGCCCGTAGTTGTAGGCCCATATGGGTCTGAGGAGAAGACGAAGTGGCAAAGGGGACTGTCAAGTGGTTCAGTGAGAAGAAGGGGTTCGGATTCATCATTCCGGACGACGGCGGTGAGGATCTGTTCGTGCATCACTCGAACATCGCCGGGACAGGCTTCAAGACGCTCCAGGATGGTCAGCCCGTCGAGTACGATCCGGCCCAGGGTCGCAAGGGCCTGGAGGCGACGAACGTCCGGCCTTGCTGAGTGACGACAGGGAAGACTTGAACCGAATGGCCCCGCAGGCTGGAAGCGGGGCCTTCCGTTTGAACTTGTACCGTTGGCGAAGATAATGTGGTCACCCGGGCAGTTCGCAAAGGGGACCACGAGGGGCGCTAACGGGGCGGCGCTCTCCCAGGGAGAGCGCCGAGGAAGTGGGTCATCGTTGGCAGGGAAATAGGGTTTCCCGGATGGCTGCAGGGAGGGTCTGAACCCGCATTGACGAACCGACCCGACAGCACAATCTGCGCCGGATAGATCGGTGCGCCGGATCCATGTCGTACGGGTGCAACAACGCCCCCGGTTCTGGTTCAGCCTCACACGCGACGCGGACTACCAGTCCTCATCGTCTTCGTCGAAGTCTTCGTCGTCTTCTTCTTCTTCTTCCTCCTCCTCCTCCTCCTCCTCTTCGTCGTCGAAGTCCTCGTCGTCTTCGTCGTCGAAGTCTTCGTCTTCGTCGTAGGCCAACTCTTCCTCCAACAACTCGCACTCGCAGTTGTCGGGCTGCTCGCCGCAGCCGAAGCAGATTCCATTCTCCACAGCAGCGCCACACACGTTACAGGGGATGCATTCACACGATTCACACATCTTCGGGCACCTTCAATAAACGGCTGTTCATACTCGACGT
>JAAYBA010000036.1 GCA_012719085.1 Planctomycetota bacterium | reverse complement strand
CGATCAGAGTCGGCGCCAGCGGCGGCCGTCAGCGGCGGGCAGTGCGTCGGCTTGGGGGAAGCTTTCGCTGCCGGCGGGGTATTCGGGCAGGGGGGTCTTGCCGTCGTGCCAGGCGTCGAGGACGGGCATCAGCAGCCGCCAGGCGAGGTCCACAGCGTCAAATCGCGTGAAGAGCGTCTGGTCTCCCGTCATGCAGTCCAGCAGAAGCCGCTCGTAGGCCTCCGGCATGTCGGCGTTGAAGATGTCCTCGTAGGCGAAGCTCATATTGAGCGTGCCCATGCAGATCTTCGAGCCGGGCCGCTTGGCCTGGAAGTGCAGCGACATCCCCTCTTCCGGCTGGATGCGGAACACGAGAATGTTGGGAGGCAGCTCGTCGAGGCCGACCGAGCCAAACAGCGAGTGCGGCACCTGTTTGAACGTGATCGCGATCTCCGTGGTCTTTCGGGCCAGCCGCTTGCCGGTCCGTAGATAGAATGGGACGTCCTTCCACCGCCAGTTGTCCACGAACAGGCGTGCGGCGACGAAGGTCTCCGTGGTCGAATCTGCCGCCACGCCCGGCTCGTCGCGGTAAGGCGCCACCTCCTGCCCATTTATCGCGCCCGGCCCGTACCGGCCGCGCACGAACGGGCTGTTCCATGCGTCCAGTTGAAACGGACGGATCGACCGCAGCAGCTTGGCCTTCTCATCGCGAACGCAATCGGCGTCAAACGAACTGGGCGGCTCCATTGCCACCAGCGCCATCATCTGGAGCATGTGGTTCTGGAACATGTCGCGCAGTGCGCCGGACTGATCGTAATAGTTCGCGCGGTGCTCCACGCCCAGGGTCTCGGCGATCGTGATCTGAACGTTGTCGATGTGACTGCGGTTCCAGACGGGCTCGAAGATCGCATTGGCGAAACGGAAGATCATGATGTTCTGGACGGTTTCCTTTCCGAGATAGTGATCGATCCGATAGATCTGTTCCTCCTTGAACCACTTGTCCAGGACCCGGTTCAATTCAGTGGCGCTGGCGAGGTCCCTTCCGAACGGCTTTTCCACGACCAGTCGGGCCTGCTGGTGACAATCGGGCTGGTCCTTGCACGACAGGCCGGCCGCCCCGAGGTGTTCCGCGATGCTGCCGTAGAGGACCGGCGGCACCGCCAGATAGAAGACGTCGCAGTCGTGAATGTCGTGCCGATGCCTCAGTTCATCGAGTCGGTCCTTGATTCGCTGATACAAGGCCGGATCGTTGTAGTCGCCGCTGACGTAATACAGCCTCTCGACAAACGATGCGGCGATGTCGTGGGAGAGGCCCTTGACGTGCTCGCCGAGAGCATCACGGGCGATCCGGCGGAACTGTCCGTCGGAATACTCCGTTCGCCCGCAGCCGATCAGGCAAAAGTGCTCGCTTAGCAGCCCCCGTTCCTGGATCTGCGCGAGACTGGGCAGGAGCTTGCGCGTGACCAGATCGCCCGAGGCGCCGAACACGACCATGGCCGTCGGCGGGGCAGCCGTCTCGGCGCAGACGATCTCCATCGCGGCAACGGAAGGATGTATGTCTTGGACAGTCATTGCCATGACCTCTCTCGGGTCTGATGAGGCCCGGTGTTCGCCCATGACATTGATGCGTGTGGTGCCCCCGAGCCCCTGCGTTTCAGGGGCTCGGCGGTCCATCATTGTTCGAGAGGACAGATCGACCCTATTCGTCGGCCGGCTCGAACTGGTCCTTGCCGGCCCCACATTCCGGGCAGACCCAATCGTCCGGCAGATCGGCGAACGCGGTCCCCGGCTTGACGCCATTGTCGGGATCACCGACCGCCGGATCGTAGATGTAGCCGCAGAGAATGCATCGGTACTTCATCACTATTTCCTTTCATTCAACGCGATCAGTTGCTTTCTCAGATCGGCCACGTGCCGGACCTCTTCCCGAATGATGGCCTCGACTTTGTCCCGGCCGGCCTGGGCGCTGACGAGATCCTTCAGTCCCACGTAGAACAACACCGAATTCTTCTCGGCGCCGATGGCGATCTCCAGCAGTTCCTCGACTGTTTCATTGCCCGTCAGCTTCTCCGTGGGGTTCCGCATTCCTTCGCTGCCCTTGCTGTCGGCCATCGTCTGGAGATACAGCGTGGCCTCGTTGTAGGGATCGAAAACCGTCGGAGCTTTCTCCTGAGCCGCCAGCTCCTTCCTCATGGCCTCGAAGGTCTTGAGGTGTCCATCTTCCATCGCGGCCATGTTCAGGAACATGTCTTTCATATCCCGAGCGACGGTTCTGGTGGCCGCCTCGCGATAGAACCTGGCGCCGTTGCGCTCGATCTGCTCAGCCATCTCGAAAATTTCATTCGCGTTGAATGTCACGCTCATGCGGTGCTCTCCTTATCTTGCCGGTGGTGTAAACGTTTGCTGGTCCGGCTTGCGGTCGATCAGGAACACCGCGCCGGGAACCTTCTCGGCCATCTTACGCCTTTAGGCGATCCTGTCAACCAGGCTCTCCCGCTCGCCCGGATCGCCAGCTCTCTTTTCCAGTGGCTGTGATGCGGCGTGAGGCCGCGTCACTTGACCAGGCCGATTGCTTGGTGTCGATGGAGAATCTCGTCGGCCAGTTTGTCCAACGCGAGGAAATCCTCGTCCTTTGGATGACCCTTCGCGACGACGGGAGGGATCAACTCGACCTTGAGATTTCCGATCAGACCGGCGAGCTGTTCGGTCATCTTGCCCGCCCATCCAAACGACCCGATGATCGAGGCGAAGCGCGTCTTGGGCCGCAGTGCATTGGCCACGAGGGCCGCGTAAGCCGCCTTCGGGTGGGCGCCTGTCAGAACGGTGGGGCTGCCGAGCACGACCGTCGCGGCGTCAACCAGCGCGATGGCCAGCTTGCCCAGGTCCGTCTGCGTCAGATTGAAGGGGCGGACGACGATGCCGCGGTCGATCAACGCATCGATCAGGTGGTCGGCCATCTTCTGCGTGCTCTCGTGCATCGACACGTAGGCGAGGACCACCTCATTCTTGACGTCATCGCCGACCCAGTCCTTGTAGGCGTCCACGATCAATCGGGGATTGTCGTAGACCGGACCGTGACTGGGAGCGATGATCTCGATGTCCAGCGCGTCAATCTTCTCGAGGTTCTTCCGGATCGCCGGACGGAAGGGCATCATGATCTCGGCATAGTACCGCTTGGCCGCCTCCAGTACGAGCGGCTCGTTGGCCACAAACAGATTGCTCTCGGCCAGGTGCGCCCCGAAGAAGTCGCAGGAAAAGAGAATCCGGTTCTCCTCCAGATACGTGCACATCGTCTCGGGCCAGTGGACCCAGGGCGTGTTGATGAAGCGAAGGGTCTTTCCGCCCAGAGGCAGTGTGGTGTTTTCCTCAACGACGAGGAAGCGGTCCTCTTCGATGTGTAGAAGGTCGATGAGCATCGCGCGGCACTTGGCGTTGGTGACCACCTTCGCGCCCGGATAGAGCATCAGGATCTCCGGGATCGTTCCGGAGTGGTCCTGCTCGGCATGGTGCGCGACGACGTAGTCGATCTTGTCGATGCCCAGCGAGACCAGATTGCCGATCAGCGTCTCACTCTTGGCCGGATCGACCGCATCGAGCAGGGCGATCTTCTCGCTGCCTTTGACGACGTAGGCGTTGTATGTCGTTCCCTCGGGCAGGGGGATCAGCTCATCGAAGAGCCGGCGGTCCCAATCAACGGCCCCGACGGAATAGACGTTGGGTCTGATCTGCTTCATTTCAGTGGTCCTCTCAAATGACGGGTTCTTCTGCCCGGCTTGGTCCTCATCCGGTCAAAGCAGTTTCCCCGCGGCTGCCAGTGCCGCCTCATAGTCGGGCTCGCTGGCGACTTCTCTGACCAGTTCGGTGTAGCGGACCACCCCCTGTTTGTCCACGACGATCACCGCTCTGGCCAGAAGTCGCAGGCCTTTGATGAGTACGCCGTAGGAGGTGCCGAACGCGGCGTCTCGATGGTCGGACAGCGTCTGGACGTTTTTGACACCGGCCGCCCCGCACCAGCGAGCCTGTGCGAACGGCAGGTCCATACTGATCGCCAGGACGACGACGTCCTCGCCCATCCTGGCTGCGGCCTCATTGAATCGGCGGGTCTCCGTGTCGCAGACCGGCGTGTCCAGCGACGGCACGGACGTGATGATGCAGACCTTTCCTTTGAAGTTCGACAGCTTGACCGTCGAGAGGTCGTTGGCCGTCAGTTCCACGTCTGGGGCCGGCTGGCCGACCTTGACCTCCGGACCCAGAAGGGTGACCGGGTTGCGCTTCAACGTCACCAAACCTGTTCGCTCCTGCATGGGTTTCTCCTTCCCCTCATGGGGACTATCACATCCTGGCACTGCAGTCACAGCTACCCAGATCAACAGGCACGCGCGGGTCTGAGTCAATCCTCTGCATGTCTGCATTGGCGCAGGCCCTTGTCGCTCAGTAGTTGGTCGCCTCGATTTCGAAATGGGCCTGAGGATGGGCACAAGCCGGACAGACCTTCAGCGCATCAGTGCCCTCGTGAACGTAGCCGCAGTTTCGACACACCCAGCGGACGGGGGCCGAGCGTTTGAAGACGGTGCCGTCTGTGATGTTCTTGGCCAGTTTGACGTACCGGTCCTCATGCCTCTTCTCCGCCACGGCGATCTTCTGGAACACGGCGGCGATCTCGGCAAAGCCTTCCTTTTCCGCGACCTTGGCAAAGTTGGGGTACATCTCCGTGTTCTCGTAGTGCTCGCCGGCGGCGGCTTCCCTGAGGTTCTCCACGGTCGTTCCAATGACGCCGGCTGGGAATGCGGCCTGGATCTCCACCTCGCCACCCTCGAGGAACTTGAACAGACGCTTGGCGTGTTCCTTCTCCTGGTTGGCGGTCTCTTCGAAGATGGCCGCAATCTGCTCGTAGCCGTCCTTTTTGGCCTTGCTGGCGTAGTAGCTGTAGCGATTGCGCGCCTGCGATTCACCCGCAAAGCCCGTCAGCAGGTTCTTCTCCGTCTGGGTGCCCTTCAGACTCATTCGGTGCCTCCATTGACATATAGTGTTGATCTAACGCTACTCACGATGAATGCCCATCGTCGCTATTCGTTGGCGCGACATCGGTCGCATACGCCTTCGACGCACACGGTCGTTCTCAATACGGTAAACCCGCCCGTCAGACTCTCCGGTACGGCGATTCCGTCGAACGGTTCATGGTGGAAGTCCACAATCCTCCGGCATCTGACGCATTTGAAATGCTGATGATCGCCCAGATTCGCGTCGAATCGCTTGGCATCGCCCGATCCTTCGACGATAAAGGCGACGCCGATCTCGCTGAGCGTCAGCAGCGTTCGGTTGACCGTATCGAGCGAGATGTTGGGATAGGTCCGACGCACGCGACGGAACACCATCTCGGCCGAAGGGTGCTCGTCCGTCTCCACCAGTGCCTGATAGACAGCGACCCGCTGGGGCGTGATCTTCAGGTGCGCTTCGCGACACATGGTCCGAAACGCATCCAGCCTTTGCATCGTTTGCCCTTTGTGATTGTCTCTTGCTTTTCCGTTCACAACAGATTTTTGCGAATGTCTGACTCGTTTTGCCCGGCCATCACATGGCACACGACCGTTGGCATAGAATAGTAGTAATAGCTACTATATAGTAGTTATTACTCTGTGTCCAGCCTTTCTTCTGCTTTCTTTCGACGGTTTTTCCATCCGCGCAAGTAGCTGCCACCGAACGTCTTACGCCCCAACTGAAGCAGAGGTTCTGCAAAGATATCAAGGATGTGGTTTCTGCAAATGGAATGATCTATCAGCTTTCATCCTATTGCCGATTCTGCGGTCTACTTCCACTTGCTCCGGCGAATCGGCAGGCGGTGGTTGCCATGGCAATCGGTGCAGGTCTTGGGGGCCGGTGACTCAGCGAACAGGGGTTTGTGATCGGCCGTGTCGATTGTGCTCTTGGGATGGCACGCCATGCACGAAGGATTGATCTGGTCTTTGGGGTACATGATCTCGGGCGCCGTGCCGTTGCCGCCGGAGGCCCAGGATTCGTCGGCGATATGCGCGTCGCTGGGGCCGTGGCATTTGGCGCAGCCGATGCCGGCGTGGGCGTGAGTGACTGCGATCTTCTCGTCCAGGTAGTTGGCGTGGCAGACGAAGCATCGGCTGTTGTCAGCCGCTGGTTTGTCTGCTGCCGCCGCTGTCGGTTCATCCTCCAGCAGCAGAAGCGGCTCATCCTCCAGCAGCAGAGGTTCGTCAGAAGTTGCCGCTGGCTGGACCACAGGCGATGACCCTGCGACATGGGTCCGAGCGTCTGAGACGCTCGGGTTGCGTTCGCAGCCATTGACGGTCAGGACGATGGCGGCCAACAGGATGGCGACAAGATGGATTGTCGGCTGGGATCGTGTTGCGGTGATGATCTGAGGCATCCGTGTCTCCCGTTTCCCTCGGTGCAGTGGCGGGGACTGTCGATCAGACGTACTGCCAGTTCTTGAGCCACTGATACTGCTGCGGCAGTCTGGCGAATGCCTCCCGGCCGACGCTCTCCAGTTCCGCGTTCTCCTGGACGTCCAACTGGCGGCGTTCCGACACAGCCTTGATGACGTTGTCCACCTCTTCCATGCGGTTCACGCCGGGGATGGGAATCACGGTGTTGCTGTGGAGAATGTAACGCAACGCCAATCGGCCGCGACGGTTGTCCTGTTCGGCGTCACCGGCGAACAGCGACGCGGCTGCGAACGGCTTGATCCCGAAGGCGCCGACGTCACGCTGCTTCAAGGCGTCGAACAGACTGTCCTGTGGGGCTTTCTTCGTCATGGTGGTGAACGGAAAACAGACCACTTCGATCTGCGGGAAGTACTCGATCATGAACTGAATCCATCGGCGGTCGTGGGAAGAGAAGCCGATGAAGCGGGTCTTGCCCTGCTTCTTGGCCTTCTCCAGCGCGTCGACGATCTCGCAGGCGGTATTGAATGTGTGCCGTCCGCCCGGCTCCAGGCAGGTGATTCGCCACAGATCGGTGTATTCCTGATTCGAGTCCCGCAGAAGCTCGTCGAGTGATTCCAGCAGCTTCTTCGAGGTGCGGAAATCCTCGTTGCGCACCTCCTTGGCGCCGTGCGACAGCGCCAGATAGACCTTGTCCCGCCGTCCCTTCAGCGCTTTGGCGTCGCGCTTGACCTCGTTGTCCCAGCAGGCGTCGATGTAGTTGATGCCCTTGTCCAGGCAGCGGCTGATGATCTCGGTTCGCTCCTTGTCGTTGCTGTGCGCATGGCCTCCCAGGCCGACGGCCGAGACCATGATATTTGTCTTGCCGAGCCGCCGGTATTCCATGCCGGGATCGTAGCTGAGGATATTCGACGTCTCTGGATTGCCTCTGGCCGCTTTCGCTATGCCCATACCGACCGCGATGCCCGCTGCGGTGGTTGCCGTGTCGCGCATGAATTGGCGTCGTGTCCGTCGTTCGTCTTTCATGGCTGCTCCCTTTGCTCATCGAGATGGGGTCAATGGGCGGTTGCTCTCCAATTTGAACAGGGCGAGAATCTCCTCTTCAGAAAGCACACGATTGTAGATGCGCAGGTCGTCGATGAGGCCCTTGAAGTTCCGCCCGATTCGGACGTCGAGCTCGTTGCCCGTGTCGATCGGCCAGAGGTCCAGGAGCCCGATGTCGTGGATGACGGCCACCTCTCCATCCAGATAGAGCGTCACATCATCGTGCAAATTGGGCGATTCCTCCTGCCCGACCACCACGGCAACGTGATGCCATTGGTCGTCGTGTGTTTCGGCGTTCATATACAGGTATCCGCCGTGGGGTGTGACGCCGATGCGACCGCGAACGAAGCCGAACGTCCACATCCTGCCGAAGTCGTTGGTCCCCCACGAGACGATCTCTCCCGTGGTTGTCACAGTCTTGATCCAGGCCGCGAGCGTCCGAGGCTGGTCTCCACCGACGCCCTTGTACTTGGTCGCCTCAAGATGGCCTTCTCCGGCATCAAGGCGAACCGCCCCTCCCGTCCGTCCGGCGGCCGAATTCTTGTCGAACGACAATCCACCTTTGAGCAGGGCGTTTCGTCCATGCTTCGAGGCATCGGCCGCCGTTGTTCCGGAGATCTCGTCGAACGTCCACCATGCGGCGAGATTGGGATCGGTGTCGAGGGTAACCGGCTCGTCCGCCTGAGCGAGTGGGGTATTCCACGCCAGGACAATGCTCACCAGAAGGGCCGAACACGCGCAGAGATGATTGCGATCCATGCGTTTCCTCCCGACTTCGTTCCTGCTACAGACGCCAGGGGCCTCGCATTGCTTTTGAGAGCAGTGCATTTGCCTGTTGGCTGTCGGTGAAGCGTTCGCTCGCGGGGTCCCACTGGAATTTGCCCTTGAGCTTCATTGCGATATTGCCCAGATGGCAGATCGTCACCGAGCGATGGCCGACCTCGACCGGGGCGGCCGTCTGGCCCCGCGTCTTGATGCAATCGACGAAGTTGCGGTGGTGATCGTTGCTCACATAGAGATGGGTTTCGTCCGGGCCGATGACGGTCGTCTTCAGCGATTCAGGATGGCAGGTGATCTCGTCCGAATAGACCGGCACCTGGATCCAGCCCTCGGTCCCTTCGAAGCGGTAGATCTCGTCCTTCTGGGTCCGGCAGACCAGCTCGGCGCCGTTGGCATAGCGGGCTCGGAAGTTTACCTTCGTGGCGGTGGTGAACAGGCCGTCGCTGGGGAACTCGGCGCCGAGGTCCTCGACCTCGACGGGGCCCGTTTCGTCCGTGCCATTGGCCCATTGGACGACGTCGATGCCGTGTGCGCCCAGGTTGGTCGTCTGGCCGCCGGAATAGTCCTCCAAGAATCGGAAAGTGTAGAGACAGCGGTCCTTGTGATAGGGGGCCCACGGCGCCGGCCCAAGCCACATCTCGTAGTCCAGCCAGTCGGGTACGGCCATCGGCGCCCAGTCGCTCGGCGGGGCCTGCTTGTTATTGAGCCCAATTCCGACCAGGGCCTTCTGCAGCTTACCGATCCGTCCGTTGCGGATCAGCTCGCAGATGAAGCGGTATGTCTGACTCGACCGACGCTGGGTGCCCGTCTGGAAGACGACATTGTATCGGCGCACCGCCTCGGCCAGCGCCCGACCCTCGGCGATGGTGAGGGTCATGGGCTTTTCGCAGTAGATGTCCTTGCCTGCAGCGGCCGCCTGGATCGCGCAGATGGCGTGCCAGTGGTCGGGCGTCGTGATGCACACCGCGTCGATGTCATCCCGGGCGATCAGATCGCGAAAATCCACGTAGGCGGCGCATCCCTTGTACTGTCCCGCGCCCGCCTTGTGGGCATAGTCATCCTCGACGATTTTGACTGCCGGCTCGCGCCCGAACCAGGCGCCGTTCCAACCCTTCTTATACCAATGGCCGTATTCGTCGCTGGCCCGGACGGGATCGCAGACCGCCAGCACCTGGACATCGGGTTGGGCGAGGAAGGCCCGCATGTTGTTGGTGCCCATGCCGCCGACGCCGATACACCCCATCGTCACCCGCTCGCTCGGCGCGACATTGCCCGCCAGACCCAGCGCCGAAGACCGGACCACCATCGGAAAGGCCAACGCCCCGGCCATACCTGACTTGAGGAACTCTCTCCGATTGATACCCTTGCCGTTCATGACATGCCTCCCGTCTTTGGCGCTGGTGCTCTCGGTTGCAAGGAGACCTTTCCTGGCCGCCCCCGGGGCCACGGAAGATTATACCCATGACGGTTACGGCGTGCAACGCTTTCGTCATCCCGGTTCTAAGGCAAGACGTGTCGCCAGAGCAGCAGGCTGCGAACGTAGGCGCTGGCCCGCCGGATGGTCACCAGGGCCTTGATGTCCCATGGGAATCGACAGCTTCTCTCCCGGGCCAGCAGCGCGACTTCTCGTGTCAGCGGGCTGTTCTTGGAGAGGACTCTCGCCACACAGCGACGCCGGGCCAGACGGTACTTCTCCAGGGGGAACACCGCTTCATAGAGAGATGTCTTGCCCAGCAGTTCGAGCGTCAGAAGCGTCCTGGCGCACTTCCAGCACACTCCGCAGTTGACGTTGCCGCGCCGTGGGTCAATGCACACGTCGAGGTATCGATACGACTGCGGAATCTTGGTGATGCGCGCTGTCTTCTCGACGCGCGAATACTGGGCGCCGGACAGGATGCACTCCATGCGTTCCGTAGACAGCAGGTGAATGGCCACCGGATCGGTATGGCCTGCGAATTTCGTCCTGCCGACAAAACAGTCCTCGTACCGAAAGGCCGATGCATAAAGGCACTTGCCCAGGAGCTTTTGCAGCACCAGGGCCGCCGAGATGTTGCGAACGCTATGACTCTCTTGGAAGCCGAGGCGATAGAACTCATCCAGGTTTGAGTCGATGCATATGAACGGCAGACCCAGTTCCTCCGCACACGGACGAAGTCGCTCGGCGCGGTTGCGGAACATCGTGCATCCGCCGTCTCCATGTGAGCCCACGTTGTTGAACAGCAGATGGGTGATTCGGTACGCCTGGGGGACGTCGTCGAGAAAGTGGTCGGCCAGGACGCAGAAGGAGTCGATGCCCCCCGAGAAACCAGCGCCCACGCCGGTCGGTCTCGGTCTCTGTCGGCCGTCGTACAATTCAGCCGCAAGGACTCGCACCGCAGACAACTTGGGATTGACCGAACGGAGAATCCGCATGTAGTACTGCCTCAGGTTCCAGTGCAGCTTCTCAGAGACCGGACCATCGACGTGGAGGTCTTCTCCGGCCATCATCGCTGGCATGAGCAGGCCCACGACAAAGGCGTCGAGGTGTTCCGGGGTCAGGTACTCGCCATAGCGCCGTTCGACGGCATACCAGAGGTATTCCCTCCTTCCCTCCCATTCGACCAAGGCGCGGATGCGAACCTCCTGGCCGTGCTCAACCAACTCCGGTTTTCTCACGCGCATACAATGATCCTGCGTTCCAGATGGATACCCACTCCTTGGTCTGATGTCCGTCCAATCGACGGGAGGAATCATGCTACGCGTTGTGTCGCGAAAGTGCAAGTGAATCGTTGTATGGAATCCATGGAATGGCCGGTCGGCGCATTGCCGAATGTCTACGGGCTTGCATGGCAGGCACGGAGCCGTTTTCGGGCCTGTTCGCCCTGGAGATCGCCCCTCATGCTCCCGGCGTCCGCCGTTATGAGATAGGCCTGTTTCGCATGTGTCTCGCGGCACTCCGCAGAGCGGCCAGAAGTCGGCAGCGCAGAGGAAAGCCATAGTGATTCCGTCGAGCCAGTTCGCCGATCTCCTTGAGCAGGGGGTCATCACTGGAGAGCATCTTTGCGATGAAACGGTTTCGCTCCTTGCGGTATCGATCGTGCCGGAAAGCCCTTGTGTAAAGAGGTTGCAGACCGAGGATCTCAAGGGTCAGTTGCGTGCGCATACACTTCTTGCATACGGAACAGTTGCCCGCGCCGTGGTCTCCCGTGCGGTCAAAACACACATCCAGATAATCACGGGAAAGCTCTATCTCTGCAACACGGGCCGTCTTCTCGACCCGGGAATACTGCGCGCCGGTTGACAGGCAGTCGGTCGTCTCCGTCGAGAGCAGATGGACAGCCATCGGATCTGTGTGTCCGACGTCATGGGTTTGTGCGACGAAACAGTCTTCGTATTTGTGGGTGGAAGCATAGAGGTATCTGCCGAACAGCCCCTGGAGGGTCAGGATCGCCGAGAGATTCCGGGCGACGTGGGTTTGCCCGAAGCTGAGCGTGAAGAAGTCGTTGAGGTTTGAATCGATGGTGATCAGGGGCAAGCCGAGCGCGTCAGCACAAAGACGCAGTCGGTCGTACCGGCCGACGAACAACGATCGCCCACCCTTGCGATGCGCGCCCACATTGTTGAAGACCAGATGTGTGACCTTGTATCCCGGCGGTACATCTCCAAAGAAATGGTCGGCCAAGACACAGAAGGAATCGATCCCGGCGGAGAATCCGGTCCCGACGTAAGGGGCCAGCGGTCTCTGACGGCCATCATCCAATGCCGAGGGCTGAATCCGCACCGGGTGCATCGTGGGATTCACAGACGCCATGATTCGCATGTAGTAATGCGTCAGGTTCCAGTGCAGCTTCTCGGAGACAGGACCCTCCACATACACGTCTTCATGCGCCGTCATGGCGGGCAGCAGCAGGCCCACGAGGAAGCCGTCGAGTTTGTCTGTTGTGAGATGGTCTGCATAGCGCCGGTCGACCGAATACCAGAGGCATTCGGTGCGTCCTTCCAGTTCCACACGGGCCTGAATCCGGACCTCATGGCCATGCTCGACCAACTCCGGCTTGCCTAATTTCATGCGCTATGATCCTCTGCGAGTCTGTGCGAACCCGCCGATCTCGCGGTGCCTTGGGACGACAGCGGGGATGATACCGAACATGCCGATGGGTTTCAAGGTCGTTGTAGCAGGAAAGCTTCTCGCGGCATGATAGAAGAAGGCCCCTGTGGCAGGAGGATGCGAAGGTATTTGCTCGTGCTTTTATGAAGTCGCACGGAATACCCGCCTGCTGCTAACACAGGGGCCCGACTGAATTATTCGTGGCTCTCTCCTTTTGTT